>JAGDMY010000076.1 GCA_017860765.1 Chloroflexota bacterium
CGAAGCCCAGACGATCGCCAACGCCTACCTGGCGATCGATGCCGGCCTGGAGATTATCCCCGTCATCAATAAAATCGACCTGCCGAATGCCATGATTGAAGAAAGCCGGGCCCAGATAGAGGACATGCTGGGGCTGCCGGGTGAAGACGCCCTGCTGATCTCCGGCAAGACCGGCCAGGGGGTGCCCGAGCTGCTGGAGGCCGTGGTCTCCCGGGTGCCGCCGCCGAAATCGGACCCTGCGGCGCCGCTGAGCTGTTTGATCTTCGACTCCTATTATGATTCATATCGCGGGGTGATCCCGCATATCCGCCTCTTCTCCGGGAGCCTCGCCAAAGGCCAGAAAATCATGCTGAAGTCCACCGGCAAGACCTTTGAGGTGGATGAGGTGGGCTATTTTACTCCCGACCTGGTGCCGTCCGAGAAACTGAGCGTCGGGGAGGTGGGCTACCTGGGGGCTATCATCCGGGAGGTGGGCGATATCCACGTCGGCGATACCATCATCTCCCCCGAGCATCCCGAGACTCCGGCCATCCCGGGTTTCCGGCGGGCCAAACCTATGGTGTTCTGCGGCATCTATCCCATCAGCACCAACGATTATCCCAAACTTACCATTGCCCTGGAGAAGTTCCAGCTGAATGACTCTTCGATCGTCTTTGAGAAGGAGACTTCCGCTGCCCTGGGCCATGGCTACCGCCTGGGCTTCCTGGGGATGCTGCATATGGATATCACCATCGAGCGCCTGAAGCGGGAGTACGGCCAGGACCTGATCGCTACCATGCCCTCGGTAGTTTACCGGGTGATCACTCACAAGGGCGAGGAGTTGATGATCGACAACCCGTCCCGCTTCCCGGAACCCCAGTATATCGACCATATCGAAGAGCCCATCATCCAGGCGCGTATTATCGTGCCGAACGACCATATCGGCTCGGTGATGGAGCTTTCGGAAGCCACCCGCGGTACACTGATTGCCATGGACCATCCCGACAAGCGCCGCGCCCTCCTGACCTACGAGTTCCCCCTGGCCGAGGTCATTACCGGCTACTATGATAAGCTCAAGAGCGTCAGCCGCGGCTATGCCAGCATGGACTATGAATTTACAGGATACAAACCGGGGAACCTGGTCAAGGTGGACATACTGGTCAAGGAAAACCAGGTGGATGCCCTCTCCTACATCTCCGACCGCGAAAGCGCCATCAGCAAGGCCCGCGTCCTGATCCATAAGCTGAGGAAGCTCATCCCGCGGCAGCTGTTCTCGATCCCCCTGCAGGCTTGCATCAACGGCAAGATTGTGGCCCGCGAGGATATTGCCCCGGTGAGGAAGGATGTACTGGCCAAATGCTATGGCGGCGATATCACCCGCAAGAGAAAACTGCTGGAAAAGCAGAAGGAAGGCAAGAAGCGGATGAAGATGGTGGGCACCGTGGAAGTGCCCCAGGAAGCCTTCCTGCTGCTGTTGAAGATGGAAGAGTAGCTCCATATTACCGTTAGAACGAACAGATTTACGATTTATGATTTAAGATTTAAGAGAGTGGGTCTCTTTCCCTTTCATAAATCGTGAATCTTAAATCCCCCCTGATTTTGAATCACTAGAGATATCCATTAAGGTGAAGGATTATGCGCGGCCTTTATATTCATGTTCCCTTCTGCGTCCGCAAGTGCTTCTACTGTGACTTCTATTCCCTTCCCGGCAGGCTGGACTCGCTGGAGGCCTATATCGGGGCCCTGATCACCGAGTCAGGGAAGTACCGGGGATTGAAGTTCGACACTCTCTATCTGGGCGGCGGCACTCCCAGCCTGCTGGGGGCGGATGGCCTCAGCAAACTGGTCCGGAGCCTCAAGCAGGTCCTGGACCTTTCCGCGGTCTCCGAAGCTACCCTGGAGGCCAACCCGGAGTCTACGACCCCGGAGCTATTGGAATCCGCCGGCAGTGTGGGGATCAACCGCATTTCGCTCGGCGTGCAGTCGCTGGCGGACTCCGAACTGCAGGCTGCCGGCCGCATCCACACCGCAGCCCAGGCAATGCAGGCCATTGAGATGGCCCAAAGGTCCCTGCAGAACGGCCCGGCTCAAGCCAATATTTCGGCGGACGTCATCCTGGGACTGCCCGGGCAGGACTGGCCATCTTTAATGGTCACCCTGGAGACCCTGATAGGGCTCAACCTCCCGCACCTCTCGGTGTATTGCCTGTCCCTGGAGCCCCACACGCCCTTCGGCGCCATCAGGCCTGCCAATCTACCTTCGGACGATGAGCAGGCCGGAATGTTTGACCAGGCCTGCGCCCTGTTGATGGGCCGGGGCTTCGACCACTATGAAATCTCCAACTATGCCCTTCCCGGACGGGAATGCCAGCACAACCTGAACTACTGGCGGGGTGGGGAATACGTGGGGCTGGGCCCGGCGGCCGCCTCCCATCTCCGGGGCAGGCGTTTCAAGAACCGGGCTGACCTCAAAAGCTATATCGAAAATCCCCTGGGACAGGAGGAGGAAGCCGAGCAGCTGCCGCCGGCGGAGAAGGCCGCCGAGGAAGCTATGCTGCGCCTGCGGCTGCTTCAGGAAGGGCTGGATACCGGCGATCTGGCCGTGGCCTACGGCGACGAGAACATCCTCGGGCTGGTCAGCCGCCTGGATAAGCTGGTCAAAGAAGGGGAGCTTATTCGCAGCGGCGCCAACTACCGCCTGGTCCCGGGCTGTGCTCTGGTCTCGAACCCGGTCCTGGCCCGGGTGTTAGGAGACTAGGCGCCGGGGCTGGCTACCCTTCCCAGAAACAGTATTGCGCCGGTCTGAATATCCCGGATGAAGAATATGAACGGATGGTCCAGGGTGACCTGATAGGTTTTAGCGGGCATTGACGTCGTGCCCACCACCACACCGGTGGCAGCTGCCGCTTCGGTCCCATTTTCATCCACATTGACATAAGCCTTATGCACCACATCGCTGATGTACAGGTCTTTCTGGCCGTCCATCCCTGAGAAATCCGCCTCGGAAGCGGAAAAGGCGATAGGCATGCCCAGGCTGGCGAGGGCCTTCTTAAGGTTGAATTGGGACTCCACCTTGAACCTCGGCATGGTCAGGTCAACCTCGCTGCTTTTCAAGTTCTGGACAATATCTTTGACCTGCTGTGCCTTCAAGGCGGCTTCAAAGGCCTTGAACCGGTCCGCTTTAGGCAGCAAAATCACCATCGACAGCTCATTGCCGTCATAAGGCAGCTCGACGGCCTGATAATCGGTCCCTTCAGTATATCCGAAGGTATGCATTTGTCTCATCATCGGCACGCTCACCTTATTCCCGTTCAGGAGGGTAAACTGGCCATCGGCGGTGGCATTCTTCTGGAACTGGGACTGCCAGGCAGCGTTGAAATAGATCGCATTGGTGAGCACCAGCCTGGTTAAGCTGTCGATCGACCCCTGGGGAAGCAGGTCTTTGATCCGGTTTTCAGTCTGGTCGCTGACCCACTGGTTGATGGTCTGGCGGGACTTCTCCGCGTCCTTGATGTAGTCCACGATCCTGAGGCCGGCCCCGTAGTTTTGCGCCAGGAGATCGAGATACTGCTGGGTGAATTTGAATCCCTGCTGGCCCCAGATGGCGTTGACCACATGCAGCCGAAAGCCCTGGTCGTCAGCTCCCTTCGCGCCCTGCCCCCGTTTGGAGAGCTCGATATCCAGGCTGTTAAAGGCGGGATGCAGCCGGTCCTGGGGCAATTTGAACTGGAGGGCAGCCTGCATCTGCCGCTCGGTCTCGCCGCGGGCCCCGCCGTAGGTCATTGCCAGGGCTTCCGATATGCTGTAAGGCGAGTAAAACAGGTTGCCTTCCGCCTCTTTGAGGACCTGGTAAAGATTAAATGCCAGGGCGCTGTTCCCATCCACCTGTGCGGCAACGTCAGACTGATCGACAGGCGGCGCAGTTTGACGGGGCTTGTCCGATTTCAACTCGGAGGCTGCCGCCGGTTGGGCACAGGCCACCACGGCCAATAGAGTGAAAACGGTAAGGATGAATAATACAGTCTTCTTCATTTTTTTCTCCGTTGATGACCCGGGACCATAATATTATTATCATAATATTATTATAGTGTAGCTCTACAGGTTATAACGTGAAAAAGGGACCGGGGATAGCTGGGGGGCTGATATTACTTGAGGTAGCGGTCGAAAAAGTCGCCTATCAGGTTGGTAATTTCCCCGCGGTCCGGGCTGATCTCGTCTGCGGGAATAAAATTATGCCCGGCATTTTGCACTACTACCAGCTCGGCGGGAACACCGGCTGAAGTCAGCCCGGCGTACAGTTCCTGGGACTGGTTGAGGAAGACCTGATCGTCCTGATCGCCGTGGATAATCAGGAAGGGAGCATCATCGCTCGAAACATAGGTGACCGGGCTGGCCTGCCGGATAAGCGGGCTTTCTGGGTCTGAGGCGTTGAAGACATGTTCGATAATCAGCGACCACTGTTGCTGGAAGGCCAGAGTTAAATCGGACGGCCCGAAAAGGTCGACCACGGCCTGCACTCTGGAAGACCCTTCCAGGCAGCCGCCCGAGCTGTCGAAGCCGCTGGACTTGTCAGTGACGCCGAGCAGGGCTGCCAGATGCCCTCCGGCGCTGTCGCCAAAAACCCCGATGCGGTCAGGGTCCAGTCCGTAAGCGGCGGCGCTGGCGCGCAGATAACGGACGGCGCACTTGACATCCTCTATCTGGGCCGGAAACCGGTATCTGGGCGCCAGCCGGTAGTTTACCGCAGCCACCAGGTAACCTCTCCTGACCAGTTCAGGTATTTCCACCTGCCCGACGCCGGAAGATTTATCGCCCGAATACCATCCCCCGCCGTGGATATAAAGCACCACCGGCATGGCATCGCCGACCGGATAAGGATAGTAGAGGTCCATTTCCAGGGGCGTCCCCAGACAGTCGCAATAAACTATGTCCCTATCAACCCGCGGAGACTGGAAGGCATAGATAGAGCCGGCTGATAAGATCAGCCCCAATACCGCAGCCAGGATAACTATCAAGCCCCTCTTCATCTGATCCCAGCACCTCATAAGGTCTCTGTCAGTACAATTATAATACTTTTCTGGAAAAAACAGGTAGTTTTTTTTAAAAATACAGGGTATTTATCCTAGAAATACAGGGTGTTTCAAACTGGTAATGAGGCTGTTTTTTTGAGGATTTTTATCAAACAGCGGATGTCATAAAGTACCAGGACTGTCATAATTAAATCGTATAAGGGGATCGCCCAGAAGCAGTTTAGTGAAGTCATCAAAATGGGACTGAACCATAGATAAATAGTAAAGGGGGGGAAAAATGAATTACTTCGGTAGAAAAGCAGCGCTGGTAATGGTCCTGTTGGGAGTGGTGGCAATCGCCCTGGGAGGGTTTTTTGTGCAGCTGGGATTCGACAAGGCCAATTACCTGACCGAGAAAATGCTAGAGCAAAATATCACTTATACCGCCGCCGGGGGGACTATCGTCGGGGCCATCGATACCCCGCAGGAAGCCCAGGAAATGGCAGACGTTTTGCAGGAGCATAGTGCAGCAATAGGCAACTACTCTCAATTGAAGAGAGACGACCCCAACCGTCAGCAAATCCTGAATGCTTTGACCATGACCAATTCCCTGGAAATGGCTGTTATGGGATTCGGACTCACCGACGTGGTGAAAGCCAGCGGCGCCTTCATGATCCTGGTGGGAGCGGGTTTCCTGCTGATCGCAGTACCGGCCATACGCCGCAGAAAAACGGGCTCGCAGTAAAGGCCAGTCCGCCGTTAGGGATACCGGGTTAGAAACCTGAGTTTTCCATCGATAAAGCTGAGTACCCCGCGTATTTTCAGTGCACGCGGGGTACTTTTCTTTATTTTAAAAGATAATATAAGAAGTGGTGGTGTATAATGGTCTTAAGGTTGAAGATGAACCGCGGCAAGTTATCTGAAAGCAGCCCGGCCGGCAGGGTAAAGATCATCGATATCCTGGACGCCCTGCCCTTTTACGTCCTGCTGGTAGACGCCGACCATAATATCATCGAAGCCAACAAAGCAGTCTACCGGCACCTGGGGGTGAAAAGGGAGGCAATTCTGGGCCAATACTGCCCGAAGGTAATTCACGGGCTGGACCACCCTTTTCACGGCTGCCCGCTGGAGGAGTCGGCAGAGAAGAATAAGGCTATCGAACGCGAAATATTCGATGAGGCCACCGGACGCTGGGTTGTATCAGCGATTTATCCCACCCGGTCTACCACCCGCCAGGGAAAAAGAATTTTCCTCCACATGGTTACCGATGTCACCGAACGCAAACAGGCCCAGGAGCAGCTGAGGGTCTCCCGTGAGCAGCTCAGGCGGCTGTCCGCACATCTGGAGTCGATCAGAGAAGAAGAGAAGAAGAAGATCGCCCGCGACCTGCATGATGAGACCAGCCAGGTCCTGGCCAGTCTGCATGCCCACCTGGAAGCCGCCATCGAGACGCTGCCCGCAGGCGAAAGCAAGAGCCGCGATCTCCTGAGAAAAGCCCAGGCCCTCTCCACCACCATCCTGGATGACCTGCATAAGCTGATATATGAGTTGCGTCCTGTCGTCATAGATGAGCTGGGGCTGATAGCAGCTATCAACTCGCTGCTGGACGACAGTGTAAAGGTGACCGGCCTCAAGGTCAGGTTCAAGACCAGCGGAGAGGTGCGGAGGCTGTCGCCCGAACTGGAGATAACACTTTTTAGAGTAGTCCAGGAAGCCCTCAGCAACATTATTAAACATTCCCGCGCCCGACAGGCGGACATCCGCCTGTTTTTTAAGAGACGCAGTCTTAAAATCCGTATCCGGGACAACGGTACCGGTTTCGATGTTCAAAAGATGCTGAACTCCACGGGCGGGACCCACAGTTTGGGACTGCTGGGTATGAGGGAACGGGTAGAGCTGGCCAACGGTTCCATCAACATCAACTCCAGCCAGGGAGAGGGGACTGACATAGTTATCGAAGTACCTTTAAAT
>JAGDMY010000077.1 GCA_017860765.1 Chloroflexota bacterium
GAAGGGGGAAAGATCCCGATCTACTCAATTGTTCAGGGCTAGACTTCGCGGAATTCACCCTCCACGGTGCCTTCCCCACCCCCCTGCCCGGGCGGCGGAGGCGGTGGTGGAGGTTCCTGCCCGCCAGGAGGCGGAGGTGGCGGCGGCGGCTGTTGCTGATATACCGCTTGACCGATCTTCTGCATGGCTTCGCTGAGAGTCTGGGTAGCGCTCTTCATCATTTGTAAATCATTGGCCTGGATCGCTGAGCGTAACGCGGAGATTTTCCCTTCCACTTCAGTGTTGAGGTCGGCCGGGATTTTTTCCTTGTTGTCCCGCAGGGTCTTTTCCGCAGTATAGACCAGCGTGTCCGCCGTATTGCGGACTTCGGCCTCTTCTTTGCGCCGGGCATCCTCGGCTGCATGAACCGAAGCTTCCTGCTGCATTTTCTCTATCTCATCCTTGCGCAGGCCGCTGGAGGACTGAATAGTTATCTTTTGCTCCCGCCCGGTCCCCTTATCATGTGCTTTAACATTCAGAATGCCGTTGGCATCGATATCAAAGGTTACCTCAATCTGAGGCATGCCCCGGGGCGCCGGCAAGATGCCGTCCAGCATAAACCTTCCCAGGGTCCGGTTATCTCCCGCCATGGGCCTTTCACCCTGCAGGACGTGGATCTCAACACTGGGCTGATTATCCGCGGCAGTGCTGAATACCTGACTCTTGGATGTGGGAATAGTGGTATTGCGCGGAATTAAAGGAGTTGCCACGGCGCCCAGAGTCTCAATGCCCAGGGTCAGCGGGGTTACGTCCAGGAGCAGTACATCTTTCACCTCTCCCTTGAGCACACCACCCTGGATGGCGGCCCCGATAGAGACTACTTCCTCGGGATTGACGCCGCGGTTGGGCTCTTTATTGAAGAATTGTTTTACTTTTTGCTGTACCAGCGGCATGCGGGTCTGGGACCCGACGAGCAATACTTCATCGAGCTGGGCTGTCGTTAGACCGGCATCCTGTAAAGCCTGCTTGCAGGGCTCCAGGGTCTTGTCCACCAGGTCCATAACCAGCTGTTCCAGTTTGGTCTTGGTCAGGGTAAAATTCATATGCTTGGGACCGCTGGCGTCCGCCGTAATGAAGGGCAGGTTAATATCGGTTTGCTGCACACTGGACAGCTCGATTTTAGCTTTTTCCGCGGCCTCCTTGAGCCTCTGTAAAGCCATTCTATCCTGCCTCAGATCAATTCCCTGGTCTTTCTTAAACTCATCGCAGAGCCATTCGATTATCCTCTGGTCAAAGTCTTCACCGCCCAGATGTGTATCCCCGGCCGTGGACTTGACCTGGAAGGTGCCTTCGCCCAGTTCCAGGATGGAAACATCGAACGTCCCACCGCCGAGGTCGTAGACCACTACCGTCTCCTCTTTCTTCTTGTCCAGGCCATAGGACAGGGCGGCAGCGGTCGGCTCATTGATAATCCTTAGTACGGTCAAACCGGCGATGGTGCCCGCGTCCTTGGTAGCCTGCCTCTGGCTGTCATTAAAGTAAGCCGGCACCGTAATCACGGCCTCGGTAACTTTCTCCCCGAGATAAGTCTCAGCATCAGTCTTGAGTTTCTGCAAAATCATAGAGGAAATTTCCTGGGGGCTGTATTCCTTACCACCCATCATCACCCTGACCTCATTATTAGGTCCCCGGGTAACCTTATAAGTCTTGCGCCTGGCATCTTCCTCTACGGTAAGCTCACGCCCTGCGGGCTCTCCCCACTTGCGCCCCATGAACCTTTTAATGGCGTATATTGTATTATCCGGGTTTACGATCGCCTGACGCTTGGCCAGCATACCCACCAGGCGTTCGCCGGTCTTGCTGACGGCCACGACCGACGGAAGGGCCCGCGTACCATCCGAGGTAGTTATCACCACAGGCTCACCGGCCTGCATTACGGATACTACGCTTTTGGTAGTCCCCAAATCTATTCCAACCACTTTTGGCATTTTATTTTTCCTCCTTATTATCCTCAAGTTCGCCGCTTCCCACAATTACTTTGGCCGGGCGAATAACTTTATCCAGCAAGGTATAACCCCTTTCCAGCTCCTGGACCACAATGTCCCTTTTACCCTTTCCGCGGGCCATGGCCTCCATGAACCGGGGGTCAAATTCCATTCCCAAAGCGATAATCGGAGCGACTCCCTGCTTGTCCAGGGTATCGCGGAATTTACGATCGATCAGCTTGAGCCCCTCCATCCACTTCTCACCCGCTTCTTCCGGCGGGATCGTAGCCAGAGCTCTTTCAAAATCATCTACCACCGGCAGGAGATTCAATATCAGGTTAGCATTGGCAAATTTACTGGTATCAGCCTTCTCTTGCTCGCAGAAGCGCTTATAGTTTACAAAATCAGCCTGGGCCCTCTGCCAGCCCACCAGATAAGACTCGCTTTTGGCCTTTTCTTCAGCCAGCGCCTTCTTCAAATCCTCACCATTAATCTCTTCCCGGGTCTCCGGAACTTTTTCCCCTTCTGATTCTGGTTGTCCCATGCAGTACTCCTCAGTTCTTTCTCTCATTCTTAAACCTGGCAAAGGTGTCCACACCATAAAGTTCAGCCACCAGCCCGCTCAGCAGCAACGATAAATATTTGACAGCCGAAATGACCCTGGGATAAGCCATGCGGGTGGGCCCAACTACTAAAATAGTACCGCTGGCTTCGTCCGGAAGTCCGTACTGACTGGCTACGAGGCTGCAATCCTGGGCTACTTCGGCCTTGTTTTCACTGCCGATAACCACGCGGACCAGTTTATTGTCGAGGTGCTCAGGCAGGATTGAATTGAGCATGGAACGGTGCTCCAGCAGCTCCATGAAAGACAGGATTCTTTGACTGTGGGAGAATTCAGGCTGGTTCATCATAAAGTGCAGGCCTTCCAGGTAGGACTGGTTGTAGCCCTGCTCGTCCTCTTCGCGCATCATTTTCACCAGATTGTCAGTTATCAAATGCTTTAAGCTCGAGGATTTCGGGTTTTTGGCGCTGATCTCGGAACCGGTCTGGCCGACATAAGCCGGATTCATCTCGTTGGATATCGCGGTCAGTTCAGCCTGGGTTACCGGTCTTTCCGTCGTCAGAAGCTGCTGCTTGATGCGGGCTCCGCGCAGCACCAGGACCATCAGGACCAGGGCCTCCTGTATTGAGACCAGTTCCATGTGCCTGAACTGGCAGTCTGCCGGTTTGGGGATTGTTATTACAGTGGTATTTTGTGATAACCTCGAGATGACAGCCGCCGCCAGGCTCAGCCACTCGTCCATCCGGCCTTCCACCTGATGGAACAGATGGCTTATCATGCGCTGCTCGGAAAGAGGCAAAGCCACTTCATCCAATGAGGTCACATAAAAGCGGTATCCTTTGTCCGAGGGCACGCTGCCGGCTGAAGTATGCGGCCGGATAATATAGCCTTCCTGCTCCAAATAGGCCATTTCGCTGCGGACAGTGGCCGAACTGACACCCAAATAGTAGTCCTTAACCAGGTTCTGCGATGAAACCGGTACCGCATGGTCAATGTACCAGTTAACAATTGATTTTAATATCTTTTCCGTTCTGGGAGCTAACACCTTGGCCTCCGTTAGCAGTCGACGCCTTCGACTGCTAATAATATAAAATTAACATCTTTAGACTGCGTTGTCAAGTCTCTTTACTGGGATTGAATAAGATCGGAGGCCTTTACCCCCAGCTCATACCACTTCCCGTGTTCGATATCCACAAAGCGGGCTTTGCTGCGCCGGGCCACCTGTTCGGCTATCTCCCGGGCCCGCTGATGGGTCTCTTCCGCCCTGGCATCATGATGATAAGGGATGACGACTTCGGCACCCGATAGAGCGGCAAATTCGGCCAGCAGGGCCGGAGGGCCGATTTGCAGAAGGACCACGTTGGGTCGGGCCCGGGCCACCTCATGGCGCTGGTAGTCAAAGTAACCCCCGCCAAACATCAAAACCCGCAGGTTATCCGGGGTCTGGAAAACGTAGTTCACCATTTCCATATCCCTGACCGGCACCTGGTGAAGGCCGGCCTTGATCATGGCCGGCATCATCTCATCCAGAGGCGGCGGATACTTCGCTTTCAGCTCGTCTTCCTGCTTAAAGGGCAGGTAAACGTGCTCCGCCCGCTTCACTTCGACTTCCAGATCGGTGAAGACCAACCTGTCCCCCGCCCTTACCCGCACCAGGCTGGTCCATTTGAAGCCAAAGAATTCCACCAGCCGGCCCGCTATCGAGGCTGAGCAAATCACCTTCGAATCGAATTTTTTAACCAGGTTGCCGACATCCGTGCAGTGGTCGTAGTGGGAATGCGTCAGCGCGATGTAATCGGCTCCGGTCAGCTGGCCGGACTTAATCGGTGAAGTCGGTGAGTAGTCAATGAAAGGGTCGGTGATAAGGACCTTTCCTGTAGGCAGGACCATTTCAAAACAGGCCCACCCCAGCCAGCGCAATCTAATGCTCATTCTTTCTCTCCTTTATTTGTGAATGCCCAATTATCGCACTAAAACTTCAGCAGTTCAATAAGACCAAATTACCTGATTGACCCGTCAATCCGAGCTATGCTAGGATATTAAATATGGACATTACCTGGCTGGGATACTCATGCTTCCGCCTGAAGGGCAAAAATTCCGTCGTTATCACCGACCCCTGTCCGCCCGGACTGGGCTACAATATCAATAAACCCAGCGCCAACATCGTCACTGTCAGCCATAATCATCGCAACCACGCCTACACCGAGGCCATTCAGGGCAGTCCCAGAATTATTGACCGCCCCGGCGAATATGAAATCGGCGGGGTCCTCATCATCGGCATCTCCGCTTTTCACGATGCCGAAAATGGGGCAGCGCTGGGTAAAAACAATGTCTTTGCCATCGAAGTAGACGATGTCACCATTTGCCATCTGGGTGATCTGGGACACCCGCTCAGTGGCAAACAAATTGAGGAAATCGGCAACCTGGATGTGCTTCTGATACCGGTGGGCGGGGGTACGACCATCACCGCTGCCCAGGCTGCCGCGCTGATACGCACCATCGAACCCAAGATTGTGGTCCCCATGCACTATAAGACCCCGGCGCTGACCAAAGAACTGGACAGCATAGATAAATTTCTCAAGGAAATGGGCTTGACTGAGATCGTTCCCCAGCCCAAGATCACTGTGAACAAGTCCAATCTCCCCCTCACCACCCAGGTGATGACGCTCTCCTGCTAGTCTGACATCTTCTATTGAAATCCCGATTTTCCCCCAATCGTCGCATAGTGCATTTCTTTGCAGAAACCGGAGAGAAGCTGATAAAATGGGTTCATAATGGCAAACTAAGTCAGGCCAACAGGTTGGAGGATGACATGCAGTCAGCGGGAAAAATCACCCTTGCTTCAGATGCCCCCGGCCACAGCCTTTTCCTTTTGGGCAACGAAGCCATTGCGCGGGGGGCTATCGAGGCTGGAGTTCAGGTATTCGCCGCCTACCCCGGTACTCCTTCCAGCGAAATCAGCGAGACCCTGATCAACTTGTCCAGGGAACTCAACATTTACGCCGAGTGGTCGGTCAACGAAAAGGTGGCTTTTGAGCTGGCCTATGGCGCCTGCATCAGCGGCGTCAGGTCTATGACCGCCATGAAGATGGTGGGGCTGAACGTAGCCCACGATTCCTTCACCTCGGCTGCCTACATGGGGACCGCGGCCGGTATGCTCCTGGTCAACGCAGACGACCCCGGCATCTGGAGCTCGCAAAACGAACAGGACAATCGCCTCATTGCCGAACAGGCTTATGTCCCCATACTGGAGCCCTCCTCTGTCCAGGAAGCCAAGGACATGGCCGCCCACGCCTTCGAGCTCTCGGAACAGTTCGGTCAAATCTTCATGCTGCGTTCCGTTACCCGCATCAGCCACGCCCGGGGTGATGTGAAACTGGGGATTATCAACCGGGATAGAAAAGGGGGTGAGTTTAAAAAGGAACCCCGCTTCTCCTGCCTGCCCGTCCAGGCCCGTAAGAACCACCTGGTGATGAATGAGCGGTTTAATAAAATAAAAGAGTTCGTAGAAAAGCTGCCTTATAACCAGCTGAAGCCCGTCCAGGGTGTCAGGCTGGGTATTATTGCGGCCGGCATCTCCTACAGTTATGCTACCGAAGCACTGCGCTGGCTGGGGCTGGAGGAGAGGGTCCCCATTCTGAAAATAGGCACTCCCCACCCGCTCCCCGAAAAGATGGTCCGGCAGCTGATTTCTTCCGTGCCCGAAGTCCTGGTAATCGAAGAACTCGAGCCCTTTGTGGAAAACCATGTCAAAATCATTGCTCAGGAGGCCGGCATCCAGGTCAAAATTCGCGGCAAAGACCTCGTCCCCATCACCAACGAACTCTCCACCCGCCTGGTAGCCGAGGCCATCAGCCGGGTATCCGGGGCCGCACTGCCCATCAATTATGCCGCCATCGATAAGACGGTGGTGGATACTGCCAGTATTTTGCCGGCGAGGCCACCCACCCTTTGTGCCGGTTGTCCGCACCGGGCCTCGTTCTATGCCATAAATGTCGCCACCCGCAAAGTTAAGAAAGAACTGGGGGAGAAAGTCCTGACCGGTGATATTGGCTGCTATACCCTGGGCTACAATCCGCCTCTGAATTCTTTTAATCTGATGTGCTGCATGGGGGGAGGCTTCGGGCTGGCCAACGGGGTGGCCCGGGGCCAGAGCGGACCGGTCATCGGACACCTCGGCGATTCTACCTTCTTTCACTCCGGAATTACTCCCATGATAGATGCTGTCTTTAATAATACCCGGGTCACCTTCGTTATTCTGGACAACTCCGCTACCGCCATGACCGGCTTTCAGCCCCACCCCGGGACCCCGGGAAATAATCTGGCTGCTATCAAGCCCGAAGACCTGGCCCGGGCCTGCAACGTGAAATTCGTGGAGGTGGTCAA
>JAGDMY010000078.1 GCA_017860765.1 Chloroflexota bacterium
ACAACCAAAGATAAAATCGTTATCGGCATGCCATCTGAAATCAGCGGGCCTCTGGCCGTGATTCGGTCCTCGGCGTTTCAACCTGTACTGGATGCCTGGCTGGCAGATGTTAACGGGGCCGGCGGTCTTAATATCGGTGGTAAAAAACTGCCCATCGAAATGAAGATTTATGATGATAAAAGCGATCCGCCGACCGCTGCCCAGCTCCTTGAGAAATTAATCCTCGAGGATAAGGTAGATTTCGTCTTCCCGGCGGGTGGAACGTCCTTTATTTTCGCCTGCGCCCCTATCGCCAATAAGTACGGATATATCTACACCACCATGGAAGGTGGGGCGAGCCAATTGAAGGAAATTTTACCCGGTCTGCCTTATGTCTTTGTGAATCTGAGCTTCTCTGACTGGTATGAAATGCCGGTCCTGGCGGATGTCCTCTCTGCAAAAGGAGTGAAAACCGCGTATGTCGTTTATATAGCCGACCTGCATGGCATCGAGTATTCCGGGGTCGCCGGTATAGAATTGCCCAAGAAAGGCATCAGCATTATCGGCAGTAAAAGCCTGCCTCCCGAGATGAAGGACTTCTCATTGGTCATCAAGGAAGCCAAGGCTGCTAATCCGGATGCGTTTCTGTGCTTTGCTTATCCCGATCAAAATCTTCCGGTTACAGCCGAGATGATGGCTCAGAGCTTTAATCCCCCATTCTTCATGACCGGTCCCGGAGCCAATTTCGGGTTCTATCACACGACTTTCGGAGCCGCAGTGGAAGGTGTGGGGTGCTGGGCTAGCTGGAGCGACAAAATATCTCCAGAGTTGAAAGCCTTAGCTGATAAGCTATATGCCGGAAAACCTGAAGAGCTTCAGGACTGGTGGGGACACTGTTTCTACTATGCCGGGCTGCAGTTCTTCCAGCAGGCAGTTGAAAAAGCAGGCACCCTCGACCAGAAAGTTATCAGAGATATCATGGCCACGTCGCACTTCCAGACCGTATTGGGAGATACTTATTACACCAATGGTCTGCTGGCGAAGGAGTCGCATCCCGGTGAGGTCGGCCAGTGGCAAAACGGTAAAATCGAGGTAGTAGGCGGCAACAGGACCACCGCCGACCTGATCTATCCGAAACCGGCCTGGCCTGCGCCTTAGATCTAGATTGTTTGGACACCCTCTCTTTAATTCTCCCCCGTCAAGGGGGAGAGAAGAGCAAGGGTTACGGGATAGAAGATTATGAACAGTACAGCTGTCTATCGGGTCAACCCCGATAGACAGCTTGTATTGAGCGATTATTAGAAATAGCTGGAGAACGGACTAACAAGCCATGGCGCAATTTCTGAATGTATTTATTGCCGGCTTGATACTGGGCGGCATCTATGCCCTGATAGCTATGGGCCTGAGTTTACAGTACGGCGTTGCGCGAATACTGAACATAGCCCACGGTGAATTTATCATGCTCGGAGCGTTACTTACCTTCACCCTGTATACAGTCTCCGGTATCAATCCATTATTGTGTATTTTTATTGCCGGCCCTTTAACGCTAATCATTGGTTTTGTGTTGCATCGTACTCTCTTCCATTACCTGAAAAGCAAATCCGTCTCCCCGGAAGTTTTTGAAAGCAATGCCATGCTGGCCACTTTCGGGTTGATGTTTATTATCCAAAACGTCGCGTTAGTTATCTGGACCAGCACGATTCATGGTTATTCTTACTTAAATCAACCGGTGAATATTTTTGGCTCCTTATTCGGGGCTAACCGACTGATAGTTCTCGGATTTTCGGTAGGGATCGGAGTTATTTTCTATCTCTTCCTGACTCGTACCCGCATGGGCAAAGCTATCCGCGCGGCTGCTCAGGACCCGGAGGTTTCGGGTGTCATGGGTGTCAACATCAACCGGGTACTGGCATTATGCTTCGGACTGGGAGCGATGTTAGCGGGTATCGCTGGCGTACTTGTCAGTCTCTATTTGCCGTCGGTAAATGCCACCATGGGACTCGAATACACCGTCATCGCTATTATTGTAGTAGTCCTCGGCGGATTAGGCAGCATTCCGGGAAGCTTTATCGGTGGCTTCCTTCTGGGAATTATCGGCAGCCTGGTAACTTTTTTCCAGCCGGGTCTGGCCATTGTAGCTTATTACGTCATTTTTATGGTGCTGCTGATCGTCAGACCTAAAGGAATTTTAGGAAAGTAAATCAATGAATATCCTGGCTAAGCGTAACGAATGGTATGTTCAACTGGCAGTATTTGCTGTTTTAATAATTGTGCTGGCTTTTTTACCGGCTTATGCTCCCGGTTATCCGGTGATACTATTCGCCATTATTCTGATGTTTGGCGTCATGACCATAGTTTGGACTGCCTTTTCCGGCAGCACTGGCTATATCTCATTAGCCACCTCTTCATTCTTCGGAGTTGGTGTTTATGCGACTGCAGCTCTAGGCCGGACTCTTCCGCTGCCCCTGGTTGTTTTTATCGGGGGTTTAATAGCCACCTGTCTGGCGGCCGTAACAGGCGCCATCACTCTCCGTTTGAAAGGCAACTATTTCTCTGTCTTCACTTTCGGACTGGTGGCGCTGATGCAGGCCTTCATCCTCTGGTGGGAAATCAATATTAACCACGTCAGAGGAAGACTGGTATTGGTTGTCGATAATAGCATTATTTACTATTACATGCTGGGGATTTTTGCAGTACTATTGGTGGCGGTTTATCTTTTCAGGCGTTATAAATTCGGGCTGGCGCTGCAAAGCATCGGCATGAACGAAGAAGCCACCGAGCATATTGGAATCGATGTCACTCGTTTAAAAATCATTGTTTTTTCCTTTAGCGCTCTGTTTGTAGGAGCCGCCGGGGCTATTCTGGCAACGCGGTGGAGCTATATAGACCCTTACATCGCCTTCAACATGAATTATTCTTTTTTCCCGGTCTTAATGGCTATTTTTGGAGGAGTCGGCAGTCTTTACGGGCCAATCATCGGAGCCGTCATTTTCGCCTATCTGGAAGAAACGCTGATTTCCAGATTCCCTTATTACTACATGCTGTCATTCGGCCTGGTATTGGTAGCAGCGATCACCTTTTTACCCAATGGCATCACCGGACTATTCAAACGGAAATTGAGAGGAGGCCTGGTAAAAAACAATGGCAATTCTCGAATGCAGCAAAGTCAGTAAAAGGTTCGGCGGGCTGGCTGCGGTCTCGAACGTCGATTTGAAGGTTGAAGCGGGCGATATCCTGGGATTGATCGGCCCCAATGGTGCTGGCAAGACAACTTTGTTCAACATGATATCAGGAGCAATCCCAATTAAATCAGGTACGATCAGATTTAAAGGGAAGCTGATCAGCGGTCTAAAACCGCATCAGATTTGCAGGGAAGGGCTGGCCCGGACTTTCCAGTCGGCTAAAATATTTGGCAATATGACCGTGCTAACGAACGTTCGCCTGGCTGCTCTGTTTGGCAGAACGCCAGGTCTACCGTCTTCGGAAGCCGATAAAGTAGCTGCAGATTGCCTGGAATTCACCGGTTTATCGGCTATGAAAGATATGCCTGCCAAAGATTTGGGTATTGTCAGTCAAAAACGCCTCGAAGTAGCCCGGGCTTTGGCTACCCGGCCGGAGCTGTTAATGCTCGACGAAGTCATGGCGGGGCTTAACCCCTCAGAAATTGATGAAGCCATGAACATGATCAGGCGGGTTCAAGCCAGGGGCATCACCATTATAACTATAGAACACGTTATGAAAGCTATTATGAATGTCTGCAACCGGATTATAGTTTTGAATCACGGGGTAAAAGTGGCGGAAGGAACGCCCCAGGAAATTGCCAATAATAAGACCGTGATCGAGATTTACCTTGGAGAAGGCAGTTATGCTCAAGATCAGCCACATTAATACCTTCTATGGCAAAATCCAGGCCCTGTGGGATGTATCTCTGACGGTCGAAAAAGGGACTATCTATGCCATGATCGGTTCTAACGGCGCGGGTAAAACTACATTGTTAAAGACTATTTCCGGCTGGCTGCACCCGGCATCCGGCACTATCGAGTTTCTGGATAAGCGGATAGATCGACTTCCGCCCCCGTCCATTGTGGAGATGGGATTAGCCTATATCCCTGAGGGAGGCCGGCTTTTCCCCGATATGACTGTCCGGGAAAATTTGGAAATGGGAGCTTATAACCTGAAAGCCTGGAAGCAGAGAAAAGAGACTTTACCATCTGTTTTCGACATTTTTCCGGTTCTGAAGGAGCGTCAGGGACAGCTGGCGCGGACTTTAAGCGGAGGCGAAAAGCAGATGTTGGCCATCGGACGCGGACTGATGTCGAAACCTATTTTCTGCATGTTCGATGAGCCTTCATACGGTCTCTCGCCGTTGTTTGTGGCTGAGGTATTCAAAGTTATAAAGTCTTTAAGCGAGCAGGGGATGACTATTTTGCTCGTGGAGCAAAACGTTAAACTGGCGCTGGAACTGGCCGAACAGGCATGTGTTATTGAAAACGGCAGGGTAGCGATCCAGGGTGCCTGCAAAATGCTCCTGGATGATAGCTACATTAAGAAAGCCTATTTGGGATTATAGGTCCCATACCGACGCAAGTCGGTATCCAGAAGAAAGAACTGGATTCCGGCTCCCCTGTCGAGAATAAGGTCAGGGGACAAGCTTCGCCGGAATGGATTTTTCAGGTACCGACACAAGAAAAACAGGGAGACAAGAGTAAATAAAGGGGGCAAGAAAATGGCAGGAGAATTAGTCAATCTACTGGCTGACCTGAAAGAAAAAGAGAGTCTAAAGAACGTTCAAGACAGGCTAAATGCAGGAGAAGATCCATTGGCGATTCTGAAGGAAGCGCAGCGCGGAATGGAGGTCGTAGGGGATCGATTTGCTTCGGGCGAATACTTCATTCCGGACCTGATCTATTCCGGAGAAATACTGAAACAGATCTCGGCTATGGTGAAACCGCAGATCGGGAGCGGTCAGACTGAAACTAAGAAGCTGGGTAAGATCGTGCTCGGCACCGTGGCGGGCGATATCCACGATATCGGGAAAGATATTGTAGGCTTTATGCTGGATATCAACGGATTCGAGGTATATGACCTGGGCATTGACGTTCCTTCAGAGAAGTTCGTAGCCAAGGTCAAAGAAACGGGAGCCCCGATAGTTGCTCTGAGCGGTTTTTTAACCCTCGCCTATGACTCGATGAAAAATACTATTGAAGCCCTGGCAAAAGCCGGTCTCAGGGATAAGGTGCAGATCATGATCGGAGGCGGTCAGATAACAGAGGAAGTCAGAAAATATACCGGCGCTGACGCTTTCGGGAAAGATGCGATGGTCGGTGTAGCACTGGCAAAAAAATGGACTGGTGCAGGATAGAACTGCTTAGGAGGTAGTTGAAATGGCTAAATCATGGAAAGAGATGACTCCGCAGGAAAGAAGAGACCAGCTATTCCAAAGATGGCTGGCGCCGGAGGGCGTTAAATTTATCAGCCCGGAAGCGGAAAAGGCTTATAAAGACAGAGTAACCCGGTTTAAAGATGTTATAGAGCTGAAAAAATCGCCCGACCGGGTGCCGGTTTTTCTGAATGTAGGATTTTTCCCGGCATATTATTCCGGTTATATTCCCCGGGATATGATGTATGACAGTGAAAAGTGCAACGCGGCGTATAAAAAATACATGTTGGATTTTGCTCCGGACGGTCATCCAAGCACGTTCATAGCCCCACCGGGCAGATTATTTGAGATCTTGGATTATAAACTGTACGCCTGGCCTGGTCACGGCGTACCGGCTGAAGTCTCCTATCAATGCATAGAGGGAGAATACATGACGGCCGATGAATATGATAATTTAATTCAAGACCCCTCATATTTTTTCAATAATACCTATTTGCCGCGGGTATACGGAGCGATGAAACCTTTAACAGCATTTGCTCCTTCCACGTGGAATCTGGAGATATACGGCAGCTTCTCTGCTGTCGGGTTCATCCCTTACGGACTGCCGGACGTTCAAAATGCCTATAAAGCGATGTTCGAAGCCGGAAACGTGGCTTTAAAATGGATAGGCACTGTGGCAGCCTATGACCTGGAGATGAAAGCGGCGGGATTTCCGCCTTTCTTCGGCGGAGGCACTAAAGCGCCATTTGACGTCCTGGGGGATACGCTCAGAGGGACTAAAGGAATCATGCTGGATATCTACCGTCAGCCGGAGAAACTCCTCCAGGCTATGGAGGTGCTGGTGCCCATTATGATAAATATGGGCGTCTCCGGCGCTAAAGCGAGTGGCGCTCCACTCGTATTTATTCCGCTTCATAAAGGCGCGGATGGTTTCCTCTCCGACAAACAGTTTAAGACCTTTTACTGGCCGACTCTGAAAAAAGTAATGCTCGGTCTGATCGAAGAAGGATGTGTTCCCTTCCCATGGGCAGAGGGTGGCTATAACTCGCGCCTGGAAGCAATCTTAGATATGCCGAAAGCGACAAATGTCTGGGGTTTTGATACCACGGATATGGCCAGGGCTAAAGCAATCCTCGGCAGTACCCAGTGCATCACCGGGAATATGCCTATCGATTTGTTGAACCTCGGCACTGCGCGGCAGGTTGTGGATCTCACGAAAAAATTGATCGACACCTGCGCTAAAGATGGGGGGTACATCATGATGAATGGGGCGGTGATCGAAGATGCCAAGCCGGAAAATATCAAGGCTATGATCGATACCACGAAAGAATATGGAAAGTATAAATAGGAGAAAAGACAGAAGTATGCATTTTACGTAATACGTTCTACGTTTCCTACCTCCCTGTCCCGAACGTATAACTTAAAACGGTTAACGTAAAACAATTATAAGGAAGGGAAAA
>JAGDMY010000079.1 GCA_017860765.1 Chloroflexota bacterium
CGCCTATGAGCTGTATGAGAAGGGTATTCTCAATCAGGGGGATACCGACGGGCTGGAGCTCACTTATGGCAACCATGCTGCGATGATAGAGCTGATCCGCAAAATCGGCCGCCGGGAGGGGCTGGGTGATATTCTGGCCGAAGGAGTGAGGCGTGCGGCGGCCATTATCGGTAAAAAAGCGGAAGACTATGCCATCCATATGAAGGGAATGGAGCCTCCGGCCTATGAACCCAGGGGGGCCAAGTCCCAGGGATTCAACTATGCCACCTCCAATATCGGTGCCAGTCATTGCTACGGGTATGCGGGACAGGAGATCTTCGGGGCCCGCTTCCCCCGGAAGGTCAACCGTTTCGGGGAGGCGGAAAATGCCGATATCGTAGTTTATAACCAGGACCGGACTGCCATGACCGAGACCGGAATTGTCTGCGGGTTTGCCACCGGCTGGGACTGGGTGCCCGGGCTGTTCGGCAAAATGCTGGCTGCCGCTACGGGTATCAAGCAGTTTTCTGAAGAAGACTACCTCTGGAAGGTCGGCGAGAGGATCATGAATCTGGAGCGCAGTTTTATCGTCCGCGAGGGCTTCGGACGGGAGCAAGACGGGTTACCCCGCAGAATATTGACTGAGCCGCTGCTTTTTGAAGGACAGCCCGGCACAGGCTCAATAGTCAAGGACATGCAAGGCTTTCTGGATCGCTATTACGCGGTCCGCGGTTGGACTGCTCAGGGGGCGCCGTCGGCAGAAAAAATCCGGGAGCTGGGACTTGATTATGTGGTCCAACCATGACCGCTCTGAGGAATTCTATCAATGACCTGACCCTGGGGAGGAGGAATTAACGCCATGAGCGTTAAAGTGATAATAGCGGAGACCTTCCAATCTGCCACCGGCGGTCTGGAGGCGGTGGAAGTTGAAGGAAAAACCCTCGGCCAATGCCTGAAAGAGGCGGTCAAGAAATATCCGGGCCTGCAAACACTCTGGTTCAAATCAGACAAGCGGCTGGCGCCCTATATTCTGGTCCTGATTAATGGAGAAAATACCAGCCAGAACAAGCTCAGTCGCAAAATAAATGCCGGGGATGAAATCTATCCCATGCTGATAATCGGCGGGGGATAAAAGGGAAACCTCGCAGCACCTGATACCCGACGGGTCAGATTTGGCTTACATTCCCTGGATGTGCTAGAATTGTTAGGTTGTCAATAAAAATGTAGGAAAGAGTACCGCCATGGCCGAGAAAAAATTGACCGACTTAAAAGAATTCATTGAGAGCGTCAATAAAAAAAATAAGAATCAAAACGGCAAAAAAATTCAATTTGCCTTTGTTAATAAGAAGAGAAAGCCGAGTTAATCAACCGCGTTATTTTCCGCTTCCTCGAACGGGTGTCCCTTGCGGGTGAAGTCCGGCAAATAATTGGCCGGTGCATCCATCTCCTGAAGCCATCCATTTTCCAGCCCCAGCTTCTCCTGAATCCTGACTACCGCCAAATACTCCTCATAGGCAATGGTTCGGGCTAAGAGCGGTATGCCGTGGGCTTTATGGCAGGGAAAATATTGCGACATGATGCTCACTGCTACAGACGAAGAGACCTCTCTGGCCAGCCAGGTCAGCGACTCCTCGCTGCCGGCCAGGCCTTGCGGAAGAATCAAATGACGGACAATCAGGCCCCGGTAAGCCACCTCGTTTTCATCCACCTGTAAATCGCCGACCTGGCGGTACATCTCCTGTATGGCCTGGCGGTTGTGCGTTACATAGTCCGGCACCTGAGAATATTTTTGCCCGTTGGCCTCGGAAGAGTAGCGGATATCGGGCAGGTAGATATCGATTACCCCTTCCAGTGCTTTAAGGGTCTCCAGGGAATCGTATCCTCCGGTGTTATAGACCAGCGGCAAATGCAGTCCCTGCGGCACGGCCTCCATTAACGCCCCGACTATTTGCGGGACAAAATGGGAAGGTGATACCAGGTTGATATTATGGCACCTGAGCTTGTCCTGGAGATAAAGCATCTCTTCAGCCAGGGTCTGGCAGTCGGTTTCATTGGCCTGCTGAATTTCGTAATTCTGGCTTATTTGATAGTTCTGACAATAGACACAGCGCATGTTGCAGTTGCCGAAAAAAATAGTGCCCGAACCACGTGTGCCGGAAAGGGCCGGCTCCTCTCCGTGATGAGCGCAATAGGAAGAAATGATCGGCCTCCTCCCTGAATGACAAAAACCCCGCTGGTCGCCCAGACGGTCGATACCGCAGCGCCAGGGGCAGATGTCGCAAGCAGCCAGCCGATTTTCCAGCTCCTCAGCACGCCGCTGCAGTTCACCCGAACGGAATAAATCCAGATAACCTGGTTCAATAAGGCCCATATCAATATAATTTTGCCTCAAAACGAGCCTGAAAAGCAAATGATTCAACCCAGAAGACACCTCCCGGTTTAGCCGGTGCGGACAGGAAAAAGGCCATACCCTTTCCCCCGTAAGGATCAGCGCACGCGCCGGTAATGAGATCTTTCTATGGTATGATATTAATGGCGGAGTGTTAAGGAGCGCCTCTTTTTGGCAGGAAGTACCCGGGTAAAGAAAAAGATCAGCCTGGAGCCCATGTTATGGAGCAGCCTTATGTACCTCCTGGGGCTGGTCTTTTTGTTCTATTACCTTTATCCGCGGGTGAAAGCTTATATAGAGTCCAACCAGATAGCCGTCCCGGAGGTATCCCTGGGCCCTATTCTGGCCTATTTTTTCGGAGTGGTGGTGGTGCTGGGAGTAGTCCTTTTTTTTATTCCGGTATCGAAGCTTAAATTCGTTCTGAGAGTCCTCTTCGCCATTTTGTACGGCTGGGGGATGGTCATCATTCTCGGCCTGGCCCTGCCGGCGGAAGCGGCCATCGGCCTCGGCGCCGCTGTAGCCTTATGGTGGCTTTTCCTGCCCCTGGTCTGGCTGCAAAATATCCTTTTACTGGTTACTCTGGTGGCTGTGGGAGCGGTCTTTGGAACGCTGGTCCCACCCTGGACGGTGGTCTGGATACTGCTGGCAGTTTCCGTCTACGATATTGTCGCGGTTGTGCTGGGATACATGATGTGGCTGGCCAAGAAGTTGTCCGAGTCTGATACTCTTCCCGCTTTTATCCTGCCTAAAAAAGCTCGCGATTGGACCTTGAACCTGAGGGGTTCCAGCGTGAGAAAGCTTTTTGAGGAGGAAAGCGCCGAAAGGGATTTTTCCCTCCTGGGGGGAGGAGACATTGGTTTTCCGCTGGTGTTTGTGGCCTCGGTATTTTCTGCCTACGGCTTTTCGACCGCGCTGGTGGTGGCAGGAGCTTCCCTCGCCGGCTTGATTTTCGCCTATCTGCTGCAGATTTTTCTTCTGAAAGGAAAACCCCTGCCAGCCCTGCCTCCGATTTGCTTTCTGGCGGTGATCGGATTCCTGGGGGTATATTTCACTTCCCTCCATTGAGACCGTTTTCCCAATTAAAAAAAGGGCGCCGGGATAACGAAAAATTCTTTTTATAAAACCTCTCCAAAAATACTTGACAATAAACTGAATTAGTGTTATTAAATTATCAAAGATGCTAAATAGCAAACGGTGCCGAATTTGAGCACCAAATTATAAAAATTGAGGAGAAAAAGTGACAGCATCATCGGTAAACTCAGAGACTCTGATTCAAGCGGAAGGAGAACCCCCCTTAGGTATGATGGGGGTTCAGGAGGAAGACGAACCCCCGAGTAAACGTTGTCTGACAATTAAAGACAGGTACTTTAGTAATGTCCCGGAGAAGGACTGGAACGACTGGAAATGGCAGTTTCGTCATCGAATCACCTCGGTTGAAGAATTAACCCGGTACATCCCCCTCTCATCCAAGGAACAAGCGGAAATAAAACTAGTCATCAGCAGATACCCCTTTGCAGTGACCCCCTACTATCTTTCTTTGATTGATCCCGAAGATAAGAATGACCCTATCAGAAAGCAGTCTGTCCCTTGTTTTGAGGAAATAACGATGGCTGATATGGGCCAGGAAGACCCCCTCGAGGAAAAGAGAGACTCGGTAGTACCCGGATTGGTCCATCGTTACCCGGATAGGGTACTCATGGTTCTTACTGACATCTGTCCCATGTTCTGCCGTCATTGCACTCGAAAACGGGAGTGGCAGCACGGTGGATGGGTACGCAAAGTGGAAGATATCGAGCCTATGCTGGACTACATCCGCCACAACCCTCAAGTAAGGGATGTTATTATTTCGGGTGGCGATGTGTTGACGCTGTCCACCGACCGGTTGGAGAAGGTCCTCTACAAGTTGAGGAAAATAGAACATCTGGAGATAATCCGCATCGGTTCGCGGTATCCGGTGGTCCTGCCCCAGCGTATTGATGATGAGCTGTGCGATATGCTGTCCAAATACAGCCCCATCTGGTTTAATACCCATTTCAATCATCCCAATGAAGTTACTCCGGAAGCGGCGCGGGCCTGCGACAGGTTATTGAGAGCGGGTGTGCCGGTAAATAACCAGACGGTTTTATTGCGTGGGATCAACGATAGTGTGGAGACCCAGCTAAAGCTTTCTCACTGTCTCTTGAAGGCCAAAGTCCGCCCCTACTACCTCTTCCAGTGTGATGAGGTGCAGGGTACGGAGCATTTAAGGACACCTGTGGAGACAGGTATTCAGATTATTGACGGCATGCGTGGGCACACCTCAGGTCTGGCCGTACCGACCTTTGTCATCGACCTGCCTTCAGGCGGGGGCAAAGTGCCGCTGCAGCCGGACTATGTGCTCTCGCACACCAGTGAACGCTTGATACTGAGGAACTATCAGGGACACATCATGACCTTCCGGAATCCGGGGGCGGATTTAGCCCAGCCGAGGATGAAGACTCGCGCGGAAGAAGTGGCAATAGATGAAGATAGGGCTCTCGTTCGATCTTAAAGAGGCTGTATCTCTCGGAAAGGATCAACCGGAAGATGCACTGGAGGAATATGATTCCCTGGAAACGGTAGGCGCCCTGCAAGCCGCCATTGAGGCCAAAGGCCATGAGGTGGTGAAGCTGGGGGGAGGCCGCGAGTTTCTGAATCACATCCTCCGCGAAAAAGTAGACTTTGTATTCAACATCTCCGAAGGGCTGGGGGGTTATCGCAGCCGTGAGGCGCAGATTCCTTCAGTCCTGGAGATGCTGGATATCCCCTACTCAGGCGCAGATCCGCAGTGTCTGGCTGTATGCCTGGATAAACACCTCACCAAGAAGATCGTTTCCTGGGAAGGTCTGGCTACTCCCAAATGGACGGTTGTCAATCAGTCTCAGCTTAAATCTTTGGATTGGAATTCCCTGCCATCTCCGGCCTTTATCAAACCGGTTTGGGAAGGTTCCAGCAAGGGCATTCGACTTAGCTCTCTGGTACGCAGACCGGAACAGTTGAAGACGCAGGTCACTGACCTTGTTCAGCGCTATCAGCAGCCCGTGCTGGTAGAGGAATATATTTCCGGTGATGAAGTCACTGTGGGTGTAATTGGAAACTATCCGCCCGGAGTACTGGGAATCATGCGAGTCGTCCCCCGCAAGAAGGATGCCGATTTTGTTTACTCGCTGGAGGTAAAGCGAGATTACGAGAATCTGGTTGATTATGAATGCCCGGCGAAGCTGGAGAAAAAGACTTTACAGCGCCTCCAGGAAGACAGCCTGAAAGCTTTTGCGGTACTCGAATGCCGGGATTTTGCCAGGGTAGATTTCCGGGTCGGACCGGATGGAACGCCCTATTTCCTGGAGATTAATCCCCTCGCAGGCTTGAACCCGCGCAGCAGTGATCTTGTTATTATGGCCAGGTTAATCGGCCTTAAATATAATGAGCTGATTGGCTCCATTCTGGATGCAGCTGTCGGGAGAAGCCGTGCGGGTCGCTCTGGTTTATAACGAACCTGTCCCTGACCGCTATCATGAGCTGGGAGAGGCCAAGGCCGAGCTGGGTGTCATGGATGAGGTCCAGGCAGTAAGCGAAGCCCTGGCAGAGTTGCGATATGCAGCCGTCCTGGTGCCCCTCCGCCCTCCTCTCAATCAAATAAAAGGCCAAATGGAAGCTTTGAATGTCGATGTGGTCTTTAACCTTTTTGAGGGTTTTGATGGTTCACCCGAGACTGAAAGCAAGTTCGCGGCGATTCTGTCTGGATTGAAGCTGCCTTTTACCGGCTGCCCGGCTGCCGCTCTGGAAATGGCCCTGGATAAAGTGAAGACCAAGCGTCTCCTGGAACGGGCCGGGATCCGGATCCCTCGATATCAGATTTTAACTCCGGAAACCCTTTCCACCTTTAGTCTGGGCTACCCCTCTATTATCAAGCCCATGGCTGAGCATGCCAGCCATGGCATGTCTGAGGATAGCGTGGTGCGGGATTTCGCTGCGCTGGAAAAACAGGTGATAAAAATTTGCACCTTCTACGGGGGTAAAGCCCTGGTGGAGGAATTTGTGGACGGCCGTGAGTTCAATACCACTGTCATGGGAAATGACAGGCTAAGGGTTCCGGCCATTTCAGAGATAGTTTTTACGCTGCCGCCCGATAAGCCTCGCGTCCTCACCTTTGCTGCCAAATGGGAGGAAAACAGCCTCTACTTTGATAATACCCGGGCGGTCTGTCCGGCTGCCATCAGCGCCAGAGAACAGGCTGAAATCGGCCGGATTGCCAGGGCGGCTTTTCGACTGGTTGGCTGCCGGGGGTACGCCCGGGTGGATTTCCGCCAGGATGCAGCTGGTCGCTTTAAAGTGCTGGAAGTGAATCCCAATCCCGATATCACCCCCGGAAGTGGAGCCGCCCTGCAAACGGCTACAGCCGGGATGACCTACAGCCA
>JAGDMY010000080.1 GCA_017860765.1 Chloroflexota bacterium
CCGGCTTAACCAAGAAATATGTCGTCGCGCTGGACAATATCGAGAAAATAGGCGATAAAGTAATCCTGCGCATTAAAGCAGAGGACCTCAAATAAGATCAGTTGAAGTCTGCCCAATTTTTAAAGGTCAGCGTTAATAGCTGGAGAGTGTCCCTCATGAACGAGGCCTGGCACGTTTTGGCATTGAGAGCGGTAATGTCCGCAGGCAAGGAGGAAAAGCATGGAATTATTAGAGAACCTTACCAAGCAGCTGGGAGTAAGTGAAACTCAAGCCCAGGGCGGAGCTGGTTTGATCTTAAAGCAAGCCAGGGAAAAGCTAGGAGGAGAAGATTTTGTTAAAGTATCCAGCGCGATACCCGGTATAGAGGGCTTGATCAGCGCCGCTCCGGCCGGCGGTGGGGGTATGCTCAGTGGTCTGGGTAAGACGCTGGGAGGTGCGGGCGGTTTAGCCGGCCTGGCCGGTGGTTTTTCGCAGTTGGGTCTCGACAGCAGCATGATCGGCAAGTTTCTACCCGTTATTCTTAGCTTCGTCCAGAGCAAAGGTGGAGACGGAGTTAAATCAATTCTGGAGAAGGCCTTGAGGTAACCTGCTACTACGGAATTATCCTGCTTATGCTGTTTCCCTCCATCACTCCCAGGCAGGCGTGAGTTTGCCATCTGGGTTCTGCCAGAGAGGCAGCCATCCCAGGGCCAGGACCTGTACAGATATTCCGGTCTTTGCCGGGCGTACGGTCAGCTTCGAGCTGCGCCATCCGCTGTTGCATGGCTCCCACTGTATCCTGGGCGCGTTGTATATCCCGGGACTCTTTCATTGAACGGCTGACGCCGCTCATTGTTGATCTGGCGCCCGTGGCCCTCCTCCCTAAGAACCCGCTCAGCAGGGTCGTCCCGAAAGACATCGCCGCTTGCATTTGCTGTTGTCTGGCCTGGTCTTTTTCCCGTTCAACAGCCGCCTGCGCTCTTCGCATCTGCTCCTGCAAAGAGGCGAACTTCGGCGCATATTTCTGTCTCAGTTTGTCAGTTTCCGCATCGCGCTGTTCGCGGGCCTTTTGCTGCAGCCTGACCCGAAAATCTCGCTCTGATTCATTTACCCGGGAAAATTCCTTCAAACCGGGGCTCCTCCATAATTCTATCTTCTGGTTCTGGGAAAGCCAGTTAGCCAGGTCCTTTTTCCAGTAAGCATAACTCTCAGCTTTCAGGGCGATGCCCGGTAAGTCAGCGTATCGGGCCGGCTCCACAGGTGATTGCTCCAGGTCATTTAATTTCACCTTAATCTCGGCCACCGTGCTCCAATCAATGGAGACCGGACCTTCGGTAACCTCTGCCAGGTAGAAAATGTCCTTAATCAGGTTCACCCCTGCTTTCAGGTCTACAAATTGAATTGCCCCGGCTCCAATTACCGTCGGTTGATAAAGCAGGCTGCTACCGGCAGGCTGGCGGCCTCTGACAGGTATAAAATACTGTGTAACTCTGGGCGGCACGACTGGACGCGTTCCCGGCGTCAAGGTTGTCGCCGTTCTAATGCCGGATTGCGCCGCGGGAGCCGAAGGAGCAACTGCAGCAATTGCCGCTGTGGTAGCAGACGGCGGGCTGGCAATCTTTAATTTTAGCGGGTCCATCAACAATTTAATCTGGCTGCGGGTTAAGGGTCCCCTCAAATAGGACATTGCCCAGCGTGTCTCAAACACAATGGGGGCATCATCATGGACGTTATTCATTAGAAATATCCGGTTGCTCAGGCCGGCCAGAGTTTGTTCCATGCCCTGACGGTCCCACTTTACTCCGCTGGAAGCAGCCACCCCTTCCAATCCCTCCAGCACCCGGGCTTTATCGCGTTCAGTCTGCAACCTCCCAATGAACCAGGTCCCGGTGTTGGAAAGGCCCTTATAGTCCAGGTCCACAGGATTTTGTGTTGCCAGCACAATCCCTACACCGAAGGCCCGGGCTTGCTTTATTAAGGTAAGCAAAGGCATTTTCGAGGGAGGATTAGCCACAGGTGGGAAGAATCCAAAGATTTCGTCCATGTACACGATAGACCTGAGGCTGGTGGTGCCGGACTGAGTGCGCATCCAGCCGAGGATCTGGTTGAGAAGCAGCGAAACGAAAAACATGCGTTCAGCGTCATTCAAATGGGCAATCGAAAAAACGGAAATTCTAGGCTTGCCTGTATTCGTGTGCAGCATGGAACTTATATCCAGTGGTTCGCCTTCCAGCCAGGTGCTGAAACCCGGCGCCGCCAGCAAATTATTTAAAGCCAGGGCCAGCGCAAAACGGTCTTTGGCAGGATAAAAAGACTCAATATCCATGATCCCGATTCTGCTAACCGGGGGCGTTTGAATTTGCTGGATTAAGGCCGCAATTCCCATATCACGCTGCTCTTTCCAGGCCAGGTTAAGCAATGTCGAGATTAAAATATGTTCCCGGCTTTTAATGGGATCAGCTTCAATCCCGATTACCCCCAGGAGACTGGTGGCGGTGGTATTGATACGCTCCCGGAGTAGTTCCTCATCCTCCAGAATAGCCTGCGGCGGGGGAGCAAATGATTTTAAGATAGACACCGGGATGCCAGCAGTGCTTCCGGGGGTGTAAATAACAAAATCTGCCGACTCTCTTAACCTGCGAATGCGGTCCCCACTCTCTCCCCAGCCAGCCAGCCCGTTTTTCCACATCTCTGCCTGCTTCCCGGCATACTCCTCAGGGGACAAACCCTTCTTCCGGGCATCCTCCTCATTTACCCAGGGCATAAAATCTTCCGGTTTTAGATCGGGGAAGGTCAGTAAAAGGTTTGTCAAATCCCCTTTGGGGTCTATAGCTATGGCAGGAATGCTGTCTATCGCTGCTTCTTCCAAAAGAGCAATGCAAAGACCGGTTTTACCGCTCCCGGTCATTCCCACGCAGACGGCATGGGTTACCAGGTCTTTGGAATCATAAAGAAAAACACCGCCGGGAGACTTGCTTTCAGCCATAGAATAAGGCCTGCCCAGGTAGAAAACACCCAGTTTTTCATAGTCTTCCATCTTTGGCACCTCCCCACGTTAGTGCTCCGTATATCACCGGCTAGCTGTAAAAATAGCTAGATTAATTGTACCACTTGTATAACTAAAATTGTTACTCTTATGCCCAATGGAATATGGATTCAAGAGACGATCAGCCTAAAGCGTAAGTTGAGTTGAATGTCTTGTTGACGAACAACAGGGGGTGTATAATTTGCCTATCTAAAAGGAATTAGTCCGGGAACCGTCAGGTTATGGGATAGGACCTTGCGTATAAAAGTACATTTTACCTGGTTTTTCATGATGGCCCTGGTAATAGCCATCGTAACTACTCAATTCTCCGAGATTTATGTTTTGTGGCAGAGAGTTGTTCTCGCCCTGGTAGTAGTCCTGTTATTTTTAGGGGTTTCAACTTTGCGAGAGTTAATACTCATCACCGCTGTCTTTCCTAAAGGAGCTCCAATCAAGAAAATCACGCTATTTGTTTTTGGTGCAGTCTACCCGGAGAGTCAGGATAGGATTATCGCCGTGAACTTGCCGATGCTGTTTTTGGCCAGGTTTTTATCTAACCTGATACTGGCTGCGATTTTCTACGGGCTTTATGCCACGTTTGTCAACGCCGACAATTTGATGATGGCCGGTGTGGCCCAATGGCTGGCTTATATTTTTTGCCTGGTATTCCTGCTGCATTTCGTTCCTGCTTTCCCGCTTACCGGAGGCGAAATCCTGCGGTTGCTCATCTGGAAATCGACCGCTAATTATCATCATGCTACCAATGTTGCCAGTCTGATAGGCTGGGCAGCGGGGCTGCTCTTAATATTCGCAGGCGTTTTGCTTCTCATAATTACCCGGGACTGGATCATAAGCCTCTTGATAGTTGCCATAGGGTGGATTTTAGAGATTGCCGCGGGCAATGCCCGCCGCGATCTAAAGACACATCTAATTTTACAGAGCATCAGGGCTGAAGATATTATGTCGCGGGATTATCCGGTTATGCAGCCACAGATGCTTCTAGGACAGTTGGTCCGGGAATACATCCTGAAAAAGGGATGGCTTTATTTAATAGTGGCAGAGGGGACCAGGCTGGAAGGAGTTTTAACTCTAAAGCAGATACAGTCTATTCCCGGGCAGCGCTGGAATAATACCACCGTTGGCGATATTATGACTCCCGCCGCCAGGCTCAGGACGGCGCACCTCCAGCAGCCCGCAGACTCGCTTTTTGAGGAGATGAACTGGCAGGGTATCGATTACGTCCCTGTGTTAGAAGGTGAGAATTTAGTCGGCGTGGTAAACCGAGGGGTTTTAAAAAGCCTGATCAAGACCCACTTCACATTTGTAGCCTGAGGCTAGCTGATTTAAGGCCCCCTATTCGGGTAGTGCTCGCGTTGTGAATTCTTCGATTATCTGCCTCTGTCGACTTTCCTTGGAAAACACCCGCCATTGGGCTTTGTACCAGCGGAAAGGGCTTTGGGCCTGTGAGAAGATATGCAGCCTGACATCACGCGGGTTGTCGGTTTCCCAGGACACCTGTCCTATGCTCGCCAGTTGGGTCCCGGTGTTGATTTCCACTTCGTAGTGATCGCGCCTAACACCAGGGGGGATTAACCCCTGTTGGTATACGCTCCAATCTACCTGGACGCTACTTCTCGGGGCAGCCCTGGTTTTTATATATACCCGCCCATCCTGTGGCTGGTCTGCCTCGGCCCACCTTGATTGCTCAATTCCTGTCAAAATAGAGAAAGAGTTCCGCTGTACAGTCTGGAAGCTGCTGCGGACATCCGGGATTGAGTTTCCTCCGACTGTATCCTCCCATTCCGCCCATTTAAAAAAGGAGTCATTGCGATGTAAGAGAGTGCCGCTCTCGGTGAGCACCCCCCCTACGATATCCTGCCAGTAATCGGTACCCGGGAAAAGGTCAGCCTTATGTTCGAACGAGCCAGCCCTGGTAAAAACAGTGCATTCAATAGTACCCCCGAAGATATAGCGCAGTATTTGGTCTGCAAGATAATTGGCCACTTCCTTCAGCCGGGTAAAATCGCCGTGCTCGTATTCTCCGTAGTAGACCGCATCCGCTCCTTCGCCGTACTGGAAAGCAATCGGCACAGCAGTATCATCCATAACCCTGAGTAGAGCGTCAACCCCGTTAACATCAAACTGGCTGCTCAGCGGGCTAGACTCCCCGGAAAAGAAGGCCAGCCAGTGTTTATTGGCGCCCACCCATTTTCCGTCTTGAGAGCTTGAGTAATTCAGAATAGACTCCAGCACCCCCCGGTTTGGCATCATCAGTCCCGCTCCCCAGTAGCCCAGGGCGGTATCTCCACCGACGTAATAAACATCCCCTAAACTAATAATCGGGCTGTTAATGGTAACTACCATGGCTACCTTATCGGCCAGGTTCCCGATATTATGGGCCACTGCATAAAGAGCGGCCTTGCCACCCATGCTATGCCCTATCAGGACCAGGTTCTCTTTACCGCGGAAATTTTCGTTGATGCTGTCCGCAATATTTTTAGCCCAGGTTTCGATGCCCACATCGTTCGGATAGCACCTGCTTAATGTGTCAGTCTCGATATTGATGTTCTGGTGGTTATATTCGTAGTTCGAGATATAGGCTGGAATCTGGTTTTCGAGGGAGTCTTTAAGAAGCTGCATGGCACAGCAATCACTATTATAGCCATGGAGAAAAACAAAGTTAACCTGCTTCACCTTGCCGTCAGGTGCTGAGGCGGCCTGCACCAGGCCCGGGCAGGCCAGGCTGATACCCAGTACAGCTATAATGAGCCAAAACAACTGTTTCATAATCGACTTTAAGAGTTTACCTGCAATTAATCGATGGGAGCGCCGGTCCCGGCTTCGATTAAAGCCCATGATAACACTAAGCAGCCCTTATTTCAACGACCTTGAACTGGGCACCCTAGGATCACCCAGTTATTAACTGATAATAAAAGGTTTATGTTAAGGCCGGGCTTTGTTATAATCATATTCACCGAGCTTAAATTTCACCCTTAAGGTGGGGGGAATAATATGGGCTTAAAGTCGAAAATAGCCAATCTGGCGATAGCTGCGCTGGTGCTAACCATGGTTTGGGTACCGGCATCTGCCAGCGGCACCGCCTCATGGAACTCCCTGAGCAGCGGGACCGGCAACGATCTATATGCTATTTGGGGAACTGAAGACACCAGCGTCTTCATTGTGGGGGAGTCAGGCACAATTTTACGCTACAACGGCGCAGAATGGGTCTTGATGGTCAGCGGCTCGACCAGAGACCTCCGCACTATATGGGGAACTGATCGCAGCGATATCTTTGCCGCAGGAAATTCCGGCACAATCCTGCATTACGACGGCTCCAAATGGAGTTCCATGAGCAGCGGCACAGGCAATTCTCTCAACGGCATCTGGGGGACCGACAGTGGCTCTATTTTTGCCGTCGGGAGCAATGGCACCATAATCTTTTATGACGGCTCAGCCTGGAGTCCTCTGGCCAGTTCTTCCGCGATGAATCTATACAGTATCTGGGGGATCGACAGCAGCGAGGTCTTCGCGGTGGGAGAGTCCGGCACAATTTTACGTTACGATGGTGCAGAATGGAGCTCGATGGAAAGCGGCACCAACAGTGACCTCCATAGCATCTGGGGGTCTACGGGCAGCGATATCTTTGCCGTTGGTAATTCCGGCACCATCCTGCATTATAATGGTTCCCAATGGAGTTCCATGAGCAGCGGGATAACCAGCGATCTTTACAGTGTTTGGGGACCGGGGACCGGTGATGTTTTCGTCGCGGGAAGGGCCGGTACTATCGCACATCACGATGGAGCCAGGTGGAGTTCGATGAGTCGGGACACTCTGAACGATCTTTGCGCAGTATGGGGTTTCTCTTCTGACTATGTCTTTGCGGCAGGATTTGCCGGTACAATTCTGAAATACATCCCTCCGATAATAAAGTCTATCTCGCCAGCACAGGGCGACCAGGGTCAAACACTCAAAATAAACATTAATGGCACAAACCTTTCCGATGTCATTGAGGTACGCCTGGGTGCTGGCATTGCGGTTAACAGCTTCAGTGTACAAAGTCCAGATCAGGTAGAAGCCTCGATTACTATAGTGGCCGGGGCCGTGCCCGGGGCCCGGGAGGTGACAGTAATTACGCCCGGGGGCAGTTTTGCCTTACCCGACAGCTTTATCGTCCGATCAGGGCTCCCTACCATCACTGGAATAAGTCCGGCCCAGGATAGGCAAGGCGCCACCTTAAACCTGACAATTACCGGTACCAACCTGGCTGGTACCATTGGGATTTGGCTGGGGCCGGGAATTGCGGTCAACAGCTTCACCGTTCTGAGTGCCAATCAGGTAGTCAG
>JAGDMY010000081.1 GCA_017860765.1 Chloroflexota bacterium
AAATCCGGTTTGGCTCCAATGGATACCAGCCACTGGTAGGTTGCCAGCTGGTTATCACAAATGGCCCTCCATAGAGCGTGGTCACCCCCGCTGACCGCTATGGCTTCCTCATACATGGCGTCGCCCGAATCCTCGATGCCCAGGGATTTTTGAATGTCGGTGCCGGCAAAGGGAGTTCCTCCAGCAATCATAGCCAGGCTGCTCGCCATGCCGCTCGACGCCTCCAGCACTATTACCTTGGCCCCCTTATCCTGGGCAATGATGGCCGCAGGCAAGCCAGCATTTCCACCACCCACCACCACAATGTCTGCTTCACCATCCCATTTCTTGGGGAGTTGCTTCGTGGCCATAAAACTTCCTCCTGTATTTTATTTATTCATTCATGCGGTAGTATTACCAGTATAATTTTCGCTGCTCACTGAGCCGCGTTAGTCCCGGCGATATATCCCTCGGTGAAAGCACTCAGAGTCATAGCGCCGGTATAGTAAGCGGCCGGTTTTCCCACCAGTCCTCCCGCAATTTCTCCCGCCGCGTAGAGGCCCGCAATGGCCTGGCCGAACTGGTCGACCACCTGGGTCTTGCCATTTATTTTCAAACCGCCCTTCATCGAAGTCAGGCAGACCCTGCAGCGGATGCCGTAGTAGGGGGGTTTGTCCAGCTTTTTGGGGGGTTCCTTCATATTGGCCATCCCCTGGATTGTCCGGCCAAACTTCTTGTCATATCCATATTTCTCGATGTTATCGTTCCACTCGTCAATGGTCTCCCTCAGAGATACAGGGTCGAGACCCAGGATAGTCGCCAGCTCCTCGACTGTGGGTGCGGAATATACCTTTTCATGATGGGGAGCAGGCGGGATGGCATCCTTGACTCCCTGGTCAAAGATGTAATAATGGACACCTTCCGGATCGTCTCTTAAGAGGGCTTTAAATGTCATATTGTAGGACAACGGCGGGAGTATCATCTCAGTGCCCCAGCGTTTGGCGTGCCGGTTTACCGATATTCCACCGAATCCGCCCATCGTAAGGGCTTTGTTGGTCTCAATGCAACCCGACATCGAAGGACAGACTGATAGGCCTATACCGGACGTCGCCGCTCCCACATCCAGGGCCATCACCAGACCATCGCCCATATGGGTCGGGGGAGAAGAATGCATTAAATTGGCATACTCGGGGCCGAACTCTTTTAGAAGAGCATCGTTTTTGATAAAGCCTCCGGTTGCCAGCACCACTGCTTTGTTGGCTTTAAAATTGAAAACCTGGTTGTCATGTTTGGCCCTGACACCGATGACCCGGCGCTTTTCCGCATCGAAAATCAGCCTTTCGGCCCGGTGCTTATAGCGGATATCCAGGTTTTTCGCCCGGGCGGCTTTCTGCATCACCTGGCAAAGCCCCACACCGTGACCTTCGAACCGCATCGACCTCATCACTTTATGGCCCGGAGCCAGAAGTATCATGGCCGGTTTAGCCCCGATGGACTTGAGCCAGTTATAGGTTGCCAGTTGATTATCACATATCGAACGCCACAGTTCGGGATCGCCTCCGCTGGTCTCCACAGCCTCCTGATACATGGCATCGCCGGAGTCCTCAATGCCCAGGTTCTTCTGGAAATCCGTCCCGGCAAAAGGCGTTCCGCCGGCAATCATGGCCAGGCTGCTGGCCATGCCGGTGGATACTTCCAGTACCATTACCCTGGCCCCCTTATCATGGGCAACCATGGCTGCCGGCAAGCCGGAGTTTCCACCCCCCACCACTATGACATCCGCTTCACCATCCCATTTCTCCGGGATTTGGATCATGGCCATGGAAAATTCCTCCTTAAAATAGCCGTTCTCAAGAAAATTTGACCTGACTTTTCAGTCTGTCAGTATAGGGCTGGCAATCATCATGTCCTTCACGGGTAGCTTGGTCATGATTTCCACGCCCCCATCGGTAACGACGATCATCTCTTCCAGCTTGGTGCGGCCAACCCCCGGGTCAAACTCCATTGCCTCCACCGCCATGGTCATTCCCTTCTCCAGAGTCATAGGATAATCAAATGACCAGAGCCGGTTTATAGTGGGATACTCGTAAAGCCAGAGACCGATACCATGAGCCAGGTCCTCGCACCAGCCGTACTCTTCGGTAGGATATCCCCTTTCCTTGCAGGGCAGCCAGTATTTAGCCACTTCGGCAGTAGACACCCCTGGCTTGATTGCATCTATAACGTTGTATACCCGTTCGTAACTCCTTTTATGCATATCCCGCTCGTGATCGTTCGGTTTACGGCCCACAATAATATTGCGATAGTAGCAGGTGTTGTAGCCCATATAGCTGATGCGGCAAAAATCAACCGTGACTACATCGCCCACGTGCACTATTCGATCTCCGGGCCCTACCAGGACCCCCCAGACGTACTCGGCACCGGCCTTATACATCGCCGCATTAGCCACCGCTACCAGGTCTCTGATAAAGACACCCGGTTTGAGAGTCTCATACAGGGCATACCAGCCGACTTCAGCGATGGACACCGCCATTTTCAGGCAGTTTATCTCATCTTCGGTTTTAACGGCCCGGGCTTCCAGCATGGCCGGCATCACGTCAACAGTTTCTATCCCGGCTTCCTTTAAAGCCTGCCGGCCGGGGTCGTCCAGCTTGTCTACACCCAGTTTCTCTTTGTCCAACCCCTTTTCTTTCAAATCCTGCTTGACCAGGCGGGCGAATTTCTGAGCCCTTTCCCAGGTGGCCGCCCGTCCGCAGGCCTCATCCGCCCATACAATCGCCAACCTGAGGTTCTCCGGTTTAACCCAGGGGCAATTGGCGAAAAGTTTCCCGGGCGGTATCTCATAGATAATAGGGTCATAATCGGCAAAGCCGATCACATATCTGAGCTGGTCTATGAAGTCGATAGCCTTGGTGCTGGTCACGTAGCGCATATTTTCATTGCGCTCCAGAAGACAGGCCGCGATGCCGTTCTTTTTTAAATATTTTTGAGCCCGGGCTAGCCTCTCCACCCTCATGCGAGGTATATTGATCTTCTCTCCCCAATCTACTGCTTCAGCCCCGCCATAAGTCCGCAACGCGAATTTGGCCATTTTATCCTCCTTGCCCATCATAAGGATAATTACACAACTGGCTAGTGTTTAAGACTTTTTGTGGTCAAAACCCAATTTCAAGCAGAAGCCCGGGACCTATTTGGCCTCAAAACCCAGAGACCTGGCTATATTTTTGCGGTGGAATTTACCATCGCCGAAGGCCAGCTCTGCTGCCTTGGCCCTTCTGAAATACATGGGCATGTCATGGTCCTCGATAATGGACACTCCACCATGGGCCTGCGTGCCTGTGGCCACCACGCGTGAATAGGCATCGCTGGTCCAGGCTTTGGCCATTTCAGCTTCATCGGAATAGGGCATTCCTTTGCTAAGTCTCCAGGCCGCTTCATAAGTGATGACCCTGGAGCTCTCGACATCTACCAGCATGTTAACACAGTGATGCTGAATCGCCTGAAAACTGCCGATCAGAGCATCAAACTGGACTCTCTTTTTAACATATTCCAGGGTCATTTCGAGAGCCGCCTGCATGCCTCCTACCATCTCACAAGATTTGGCGAGCGCCGCGCGCTGGATGATTTTTTGCAGACCGTCCCAGCCTTTATTGAGCTGGCCGAGGATATTTTCCCTGGCGACCCTGACATCCTTGAAAATAACCTCACAAAGCTTGTCACTGGCCATGGTCTTCAAGACCGTCGTGGTGATGCCAGGGGATTTAGCATCTACTATGAAAATAGTAATCCCGTCCTCAGGATTGGCAGAGTTTTGAGTTCTGGCAGCCACAAGCAGATAATCGGCTGCATGGGCAAAGGGGACAAAAAGTTTGGTGCCGTTAATAACATAGCCGCTGCCGGAGGCCGCTGCTTTAACCTGGATATTTGAGGCTTCATAAGGAGTCCCTTCGGGCTCGACCAGAGCCAGGGTGAGTATCTTTTTTCCACTCGCAATATCAGGCAAATATTTTTGTTTTTGCTCGCTGGTACCGAGGTCGAGGATGGGTAATCCTCCCAGAAGCACCGTTGAGAAAAAAGGCGCCGGAAAACAGGCCCGCCCCATTTCCTCCAGCAAAATCGCCAGGTCCAGGAAACTCATGCTGCCGCCGCCGTAGGTTTCTGGAAATATCAGCCCCGTCCATCCCAGGCCGGCTATCTCCTGCCACATTTGAGGTGAATAGCCTTTTTCATCTTTGTCTATCTCTTTGACCAGCTTTTTAGGGCATTTATCAGCCAAAAATTCTCGAGCGGATTTCTTTAATATTTCTTGTTCTTCAGAAAGCCTCAAATCCATGGTCAGGCTCCTTTTAAAATCTTATTTTTTGGGAAGTCCCAGTGCCCTGGCGATATTGATTCTTTGAATTTCACTGCTGCCATGCACAATGGTCCAGCGTGAGGCATCCATAAACTCGGTCAGCATCACCCCGTCCAATGGAGCCCATTTTGAATCCTTAAGGAGCTGGCTGTAAGGTCCCAGGATCTGCATCACCTGTTGGAAGAAGTACTTGCGGGATTCGCAGGAAAACAAATGGGCTACCGGACCCTCATACGGCACAAAAACACCGTGGTCGAAATTGGAGGCCGATTTCATTCCCATAAGGTCAATAGCGTGCAGCCTGGTCTTGATATCAGCCAAGACATCCAATATCCAGGGGTTTTTGGTCCAGACATCACGCTTTTCCTCAAGCAGGTACTTTACAAGTACCTCAAAACGCAGCCTGGCGCTTCCCGATGAAGCCCCGGCACCTCCGGCATACAGGGAGCGCATAATGACCGTCCAACCACCGTTTTTTTCGCCCACCAAATTTTCTCTGGGTACTTTCACATCTTCATAAAAAACTTCATTGGTCCTTAGACCGGCTGAAGTATGCAAAGGGCGAATAGTGATTCCGGGGCTCTTCAAATCGACCATGAACAGGGAAAGCCCTTTATGTTTGGGAAGGGTGGGATCAGTCCTGGTCAATAGCCAGTGATAATCGGAAAAATGGGCCTCGGTATTATATATTTTCTGACCATTCAAGATGAAGTAATCACCCTGGTCCACGGCCCTGAGTCTAATAGAAGCCACATCAGAACCGGCGTCAGGCTCGGTATAGCCCAGTGCGAATTCTATTTCGCCGGCTGCTATGCCAGGCAGAAACCTTTGTTTTTGACTCTCGGTCGCGCAGAGAAGAAGGGTATTGCCTATCTCGACCGCATCGAGAGGAAACGGGCCGCGATGATAGGTCAACTCGTCCACCTTGATAGATTCAGCGACGTAGCTCAGGCCGCGGCCTCCATATTTTTCCGGCCAGGTGGGGGTCAGCAGCCTCCTGGCGCCCATTTTACGGATAATTTCCTTGGAATAAGGACCCTCACCCAGCATGGATTCAGTTTCGGCAATGACATTTTCATTACATTCTTTATCCAGGAATTCGCGTATTTCCTGTTTAAAAGCCTTTTCCGCGGGTGTAATTTCGAAATCCAATTTCTCCTCCTCTGTATACAGGTCAGGTATACTGACTAGACTGCTCTAGACCGGAACCGGGCCAAAACCTCTAAACCTTGTATACTACTGCCGAAGAGTTCCCCAGTTTGCCTGAGTTCACCGAGAAACCGACCTTGGCATCCTTCACCTGCCGGGGACCCGAACTACCTCTTAACTGGGCCACCACTTCATAGGTCTGGGAAAGGGCCTGAGCCGGAATGCACTCGCCGAGGCAAGTGGCACCGCCATCGGTGCACACCGGAATCCGGCCTCCTAATGAGGTAGCCCCTTCCCTGAGCAGCTTTTCTCCTTCGCCTTCTTTACAAAGACCGATGTCTTCGTACCACTGGATCTCCATGGCCCCGGTAAGGTCGTAGACAATAGCCAGGTCTAAATCTTCAGGGCCCAGGCCGGCTTCTTCATACGCCAGTTGCGCGGACTTGATTCCCGGGTCATTCTCTTTGGGAGGGGCGATTTCCGAAAAATCGCTGCCGAAGGTCCCGAAGCCTGGGGAAGGGTATTTGGGGGAGGCAGCCCCTATGCCGGCAATTATCACCGGCCGGGTGGTATATTGCCTGGCTTTCTCCAGGCTGCAGACGACCACTGCCGCCGCGCCATCACTGGTAGCGCACATTTCGTAGAGGTGCATGGGGTAGGCCACCATGGGGGAGGCCAGCACTTCTTCGACGGTGTATACTTTTTTGAACCTGGCATTGGGGTTCAGCGAGCCGAATACACTGGCCTTGGCTTTTTGCAAGGCCAGATCAGCTTCTGTTAAGCCATAGTCATGCATACGGCGCACAGCCTGCATGGCGAAACCGGTATAATTGGCAACTCCGACAATCCTGAAACGTTGACTATCCAGGTCAGTAGCATCAAACTCCTCGTAGCGGGTGGTGCCGAAAGCGCCCTTGGGAGAGACGCTGCCGCCAACTACCAGTGCCATATCCATCACGCCTGAGGCCACGTTCATGCGGGCGTTTCTCAGAGCGTAACCTCCGGTAGCGCAGGCATTGTAGTTATTGTTGACAGGTATGCCTACCATTCCCAGGTTTTTAGCCAGGGCACAACCCGCCAGCATGCCCTGGATGCCGCCCCAGGGGTCCTGCCCGCAAAACAACCCCTGGATGTCTCTCCAATCTATGCCAGCATCTTTGATGGCCATCTGGGCCACTTCTAGATTTAGCTGATGGACACTCGCGCCCGGGTATTTCCCCCAGGGTTTAATTCCTATCCCGATAATTGCGACTTCTCTCATCTTTCTTATCCCTTTATTAATTCATAACTTTTAACCGGG
>JAGDMY010000082.1 GCA_017860765.1 Chloroflexota bacterium
GAATATCTTTCCCAGGCTGCGGGAAATCAAATACAGGATGCCGGAACCCAGCTGCCTCCCGAAAAAAAGCATGATGACGATCCAGACCATTGGACTCCAGTGAGGATCATGCACGGCCCACACCCTGTAAGCAGTCAGCAGCAAAATCGAGTCCAGTACAAAAGGGATCGGAATACCAATGTCGGTTATGGCTGCCAGAAAGAATAAAATCAGGAGACCTGAAGGATTAGAGCTATCGAAAGTAGATTCCAGAACCCGGGAGCGTATGAGGTGATTTAAATAATCGTAGAGAGCCGTAAATACATTTTCCATTATTTTTTCGATAGACAGAGGGGGGTTTTTAATTTCACAAGTGTATTCTATATTAATCTCAATCAATAAACAACATAAGCGGGGAGCGGCCTGCTCGCGCGTTTACAAGGATTGTCGCATTGCGATACAATGATCTTGCCGAGGGAAAAATACTGGAGGTTCGCAGAGTGGATTTTGAACTTAGTAAAGAGCAAATTGACATTCAGCAAGCCGCCCGACAGTTTGCCGAGACCGAGCTCAACAAGGACTATTTATTAGAGATTGAACGGTCTCATAAATACCCTCTGGAAGCCTGGAAGAAGGCCAACGAGCTGGGATTTATCGCCATCAATTACCCGGAGAAGTATGGTGGTGGTGGCTATGGGCTGATGGAGAGAGTCCTGGTGATCGAGGAGTTCAGCCGCCAGGCCTCCGGTGCCGGGAATGCCCTGGCCCTGGCCAATTTCGGTTGCCGCGTCATCGCCAACCACGGGACTGAAGAGCAGAAGAAAAAATATCTGGAGCCCATGTGTCAGGGCAAGGCGATCAGCTATATTGCCCTGACCGAGCCGGACCGCGGCAGTGACCTGGTCTCTTCACAGCTTAGCACTACGGCTGTCAAAGAAGGCTCTGGCTTTGTAATCAACGGGGCCAAGACCTTTATCACAGGTGCCAGCCAGGCCAGTTTCGGAGTCGTGCTCTGTCAGACCGATTTCCAGGTAAAGCCGCCATACAAAGGGCATTCTATGATATTGGTTGAGCCTGGCACCCCGGGGTTGGAGATCAGCGACTGGGAAAAGATGGGCATGAATTCCTCACCTACCTGCCATATGTCTTTCAACAGCGTCAAGGTCCCGCTGGAAAATTTAATTGGTGAAGAAGGCCGGGGCTTCTACTATGCCATCGAATTTCTCAACGAGGCCCGCATCGAGACCGCCACTATGGGCCTGGGGATTGCTCAGGGCGCCTTCGATCGGGCTTTGACCTACGCCAAATCCAGGGAAGCATACGGGCATAAAATCAGCGAGTTTCAGGCCGTTTCACACCGGCTGGCCGAAATGGCTACCAAGATCGAAGCCATTCGCCTGATGATCTATAAAGCAGCCTGGGGAGTCGACCACGGCAAGCCGGACCCCAAGCTTTGCTCCATGGCCAAATGGTATTCCGCGCGAATGGCCTGCGAAGTGACTGATGAAGCCATCAATGTTTTCGGAGGGCATGGCTATCTGCTGGAGAATGACGTAGAGCGGTTTTATCGGGATGCCAAGAGTACCGAACTGGTCGAAGGCACGCGGGATATTCATAAAAACACCATTGCTCGTTTTATTCTCGGAAAGTGATTCCCATATCAAAGAGGGAGCCTGCATGGATATTATTGTATTTGTGAAAAGAGTGCCGGATACCAGTGAAGCCGAAGTGGTGGTGGCTAAAGATAGCCGCCAGATAGTTGAGCAGGGCCTGGTATTTGACATAAATGAGTGCGATAGGTACGCTGTTGAGGAAGCCGTCCGGCTGAAGGAAAAATTCGGCGGCACTGTGACAGCGATTACTCTGGGACCCGAGGGCTCGGACGATACCCTGAGGCGCTGTCTGGCTACTGGCGCTGACAGGGCTGTCCGGCTCAGCGACCCCTCCTTTGCCGGCTCCGATGCTGCTGTCCTGGCCCGCATCTTCGCCAGGTCGGTCAAGGATATCCACTTTGATTTAGTGATGACAGGAGCTCAGGCCTCGGATGACATGCAGGCGCAGGTGGGTCCGGCGATTGCCGCGCATCTCAATATCCCCCATGCCACCCTGGTCAATCAACTGGAAGTTTTGGACAATAAGATCAAGGTACATCGTGAGCTGGAAGGCGGACTGGAAGAAGTGCTGGAGATCGGGCTTCCCGCCGTAATCACCATCCAAACCGGAATTAACGAGCCCCGCTATGTGAGTATCATGGGAATCCGCAAAGCCTCCCGGCAGGAGATCAAGCTTGTCAACCTGGCTGAAACAGGCTTAAACCCGGGTGAGTTGGGGGAGGCAGGGTCAAAAGTGAAAGTTGAAAGGCTTTTTATCCCCCCTTCCATAAAAGCCACGGAAATCCTGGCTGGCACGCCCGAGGAGAAGGCAGAGAAACTGGCCGTGATTATCAAGGAGAAAGGAGGCCTGGCCTAGATGGGCGGGATTCTGGTCATTGCAGAACATAAAAAAGGGGTCCTGCAGGATATAACCTGGGAAATGCTGGCCAAAGGCACTCAACTGGCATCCTCCGGCGGATTGGATTTAACAGCCGCAATCCTGGGTGCCAATATCAAAGACCTGGCAGAAAAGCTGATCACCGGGGCAAACAGGGTCTTGATTTTAGAAGATGCTAAGCTGGGCAACTACAATTGGGAAATCTACTGCGAAGCTGTTGGCGCGATAATTAACGAGTATCGACCTCTTCTAACCCTGATTGGACATACCGCCTTCGGAATGGACCTGGCCCCTCGACTGGCAGCCCACCTGAATATCCCTCTCTCTACCGCCTGTATAGACCTGCAGATTAAGGATGGCGGGCTGGCCGCCCTCCGGCAGATGTATGATGGCAAGGTTAACGCCGAAGTAACCTCTTCCGGTGCTCCCAGCTACATGGCGACTATCCGGCCTGGCTCATTCCCGGGCCAAGCGCCTCCAAACACCGGTGGCGAGATAAAGGAGCTGACGGTTTCTCTAAAAGATTCCGGGCGGACTAAATTTATCGAATACATTGAAGCGGCCCTGGGCGGCGTCGACATCACTCAGGCCGATATACTGGTCTCGGTGGGCCAGGGGATTGGAGACAAGAAAAATTTACCCCTGGTGGAGGAACTGGCCAGTATTTTGGGCGGGCGGTTGTCCTGTTCCAGGCCAATAGTGGACAAGAAATGGCTGCCCAAAGAGCACCAGGTGGGATCTTCGGGAAAGACCGTCAAACCCAGAGTGTACCTGGCAATTGGCATTAGCGGTTCCTTCCAGCACCTGATGGGGATCAAAGGCGGCACCATCATCGCTATCAATAAAGACCCTAAAGCGCCAATTTTCAGGGTGGCTGACTACGGAATCGTAGGCGATTTATTTCAGATTGTCCCTATCTTAAAAGAAAAGGCGAAAGCCTTAAAGACAGGATAAGATGCAGGATAAACAGCTGGCTTTGATCCAAAAATTCGAGCTGGCGAAGTGTTTTCAATGCGGTAAGTGCTTTTCAGGCTGCCCGGTTTCCTTAAAAAGCATCCTGAATATCCGGCGTTTGATGCGGGAAGTGCTGCTCAGTAAAGAGCCGGAAAAAATTTATCAGCGCGCTGACCTCTGGGACTGCACTACCTGCCAAACCTGTACCCTGCGCTGTCCGCGGGGCCTCAAGCCCCACGAATTGGTGGTCGCCATCCGCGCCCTGCTGGTGGAAGAAGGCAATATTCCCAAGACTGTTATTGATGCGCTGGAAGGGGTCTTCAAACATGGAAACCCCTGGGGGAGAGCGCGGAGCAAACGTGCAGAATGGGCAGCTGGGCTGGGTATCAAGGATCTCTCTCAGGGCCAGAAGGCCGGGTTGCTTTATTTCACCTGCTGCGCCACCGCTTACGACCCCCGGGTCCAGGAGGTGGGGAAAGCCCTTTTTAAGGCTTTCACCGCAGCCGGGGCGGACTACGGTTTTTTGGGCACCGCAGAGACCTGCTGCGGCAGCGAAGTCCGCCGGATGGGGGAGGAGGGCCTCTTTGAGATGCTGGTGGAGGACAATTTGAAGCTATTTCAAAGCCGGGGAGTGGAGCGGATAGTCACTACCTCTCCGCATTGCTATAACGCCTTTAAAAATGAGTATTCAGGGCATAGCCTGGACGTACAGCATTATACTCAGTATTTTGCAGAATTAATCGGGTCTGGAAAACTGTTGCTGACCCGGGAGATAAACAGGAAAGTGACATACCACGATCCCTGCTACCTGGGGAAGCAGAATAAAATTTTCGACGAGCCCCGGAGCATCCTCAAAGCCTTACCGGGGGTGACCTTTATGGAATTTGACCGTTCCCGGGAGCGCAGCCTGTGCTGTGAGGGGGGAGGAGGCAGGATGTTTGTGGAGGCTACTGGCTCAGGAGAGCGCACCGCGGCTATCAGGGTTAAAGACGCAGTAGAAATGGGAGTCCAGGTTATTGCCACAGCCTGCCCGTTCTGCCTTTTAAACCTGGAGGATGCGGTCAAGACCACCGGCAACGAAGGCAAAGTGGCGGTTAAAGATATTATGGAGCTGGTCTCCGAAGCCCTTTAAAGGCGTCAATAGGGCGGAGTTTCAGATTGGCAATTGCACGTTTATATTTCCGAGGTGGTTGGGGTTTTAGCGTATGGTTTCTGATACAGCTCTGGTAATCGGCGGCGGCATCACCGGCATGCAGGCAGCGCTGGATATTGCCAATGCCGGATTTAAAGTGGTCCTGGTGGAAAAGACTCCCAGCGTTGGCGGACGCATGCTCCAGTTATCGGAAGTTTTTCCAACGCTGGACTGCCCGCAATGCATAGGCACGCCCAAGATGGTGGAGGTAGGCTCCCACCCTAACATTCGCCTTTTGGCCTATTCCGAAGTGACGGATGTCAGGGGCAGCGCCGGCGATTTCAGAGTAAGGGTCAAAAAGAAAACCCGCTATATCGATACACCCAAGTGTACCGCCTGCGGAGAGTGTACCCGGGTTTGCCCGGTCTACATGCCCAATGAGCGCGACCTGGGCTTAAGTTACAGAAAAGCGGCCTATATACCCTTTGCCCAGGCTGTGCCCGCCAAATATGTTATCGATAAAAGAGAGCTGCGACCCTGCAAAGCCGCCTGCAAAGCTGCCTGTCCTATTTCCACCAATGTCCAGGGCTATCTTAGGCTGATTGCCTCCGGCAAGCCGCAGGAGGCTTATGAGCTAATCCACCGTACCAACCCCCTTCCTTCCGTCTGCGGGCGGGTCTGCTACAGCCCCTGCGAGCCGGCCTGCAACCGGGGACAGATCGATGCTCCCCTGTCCATCAGGGCCTTGAAAAGGTTTGCCAGTGATGCGGTAAAAATTGAGGATCTGGCAGTACCCCAGATTGCCGCTAACGGCCAGAAAGTGGCGATTGTGGGGAGCGGACCGGCCGGACTGGCAGCGGCCAATGACCTGGCACTGCTGGGCTATGCGGTCACCATTTTTGAAGCCCTTTCAGAGCCGGGAGGAATGTTGAAGGTGGGGATTCCTGAATACCGCCTGCCGAAAGATATTTTACGCCAGGAAATTGGCTATATCCAGAGACTGGGAGTGGAAATCAGGACCGGGTTAGAGCTGGGTAAGCAGGTTAATCTAGCAGATCTCCGCCAGGGCTACAGCGCTATTTTTCTCGCCACCGGAGCCCACCTCGGTCAGAGACTGAATATCGAGGGAGAAGATAGCCCGGGCGTTATTCCGGCGGTGAAATTCCTGCGGGAAGTTAACCTCGGGCAAAAAGTGGATCCAGGTCGGCGCTTGGCGGTAATAGGGGGTGGAAATTCTGCCATCGACGCCGCCCGGGTGGCCAAGCGCCTGGGGGCGGAATCGGTAAAAATAATTTATCGGCGCTCCCGCCAGGAAATGCCAGCAGCTGTGTCTGAAGTCGAGGGCGCCGAAGCTGAGGGCATTGAAATCCTGTTCCTGACTAACCCTGCTAAATTATTATTGTCCGGCGGCAAGGTCTCTGGAATCCGGTGCCTGCGTATGAAACTGGGTGAGCCGGATGAAAGCGGCCGGCGGCTCCCTTTGCCGCTGGAAAACTCCCAATTTAATATCGAAATAGATACCGTGATCACCGCCCTTGGGCAGGCTCCCGACCTTGATTATGCCAGAGGAGCGGGTTTGCAGACTGATGCAAAGGGCAACCTGAAGGTGGATTCCTCTACTCTGGCCACCAATGTTCCGGGCGTCTTTGCGGGCGGGGATGCCGTCGGTGGGCCGGCCATGGTCATTTCGGCTATAGCTGCCGGTAAGCAGGCCGCCCGCTCGATTGACTGTTATCTTAAAGGAGAAGGCATTGTCCCCGGGCCGGCCAAAAGGGAGCCCGAGAGCTTAAGTGATGTCGAGCTGGCGGGCATCAAAATTAAGTTCCCTCTTCGGGATCAGGTGAGGATGACGGAGGTGGAGCCCCGGGAACGTGTGCGGAATTTTCAGGAGGTTGAAAAAGGTTTTTCTGCCGCAGAGGCCCGGCGTGAGGCTGGCCGCTGTTTGGCTTCTCAAATCGAAGGGTGTTTTGATTGCGGTGAATGCGAGCGGGTGTGCGATCCCGGGGCCATCGACCATAACTTAAAAGAAGAATTTGAAGAGTTAAATGTAGGTACCGTTGTAGTAGCGACAGGTTATGAGGTTTTTGATGCTCGATTGAAGCCGGAGTACGGGTACGGGATATACCCCAATGTGAT
>JAGDMY010000311.1 GCA_017860765.1 Chloroflexota bacterium
TAATATTATCCAGGGAGGCCAGTTTGAGCTTTACCAGCTCGACCAGAGCTCGGATCACGCAGGGCCTCAGGATAGCCCCTATCTTTATCTGACAGGGCGCGAGACGTGTCATATCCGAAATAATCTGGGCCGCATTTCTCAGCATTAAAGGGGCCAGAGGGTTAGCGTGCTTTAGCATTTCGGGATCGCTCACCAGGGTCATGGCGACCCTGCCCTCGACCGGCAGTTCCAGGGATGCCAGCAGGGCTTCGAACTGTTTATTTATCAGCAGCCCTCGCAAAAAAGCCCTGAGGCTTTCGACGATGTCTCCGTTGCTGACCTTTAAAACTCCATTTGCTGCCATGAGACCTCCCGGTTAAGCATCCCAGCGTTTTTTGATTGGATTGGGTCCTTTGGCCCTCATTTCTGAGGTAAACTCACGCATAATGCGGGCGAATTTATGGCCTTCGGCGGCGCTGATCCAGCGGACCCAGATGCGGTCGTCCTCCAGCCCCAGCGTTTTAAGGGAGGTTTTCAGAATGGCCAGGCGCCGGCGGGCCTTATAGTTGCCGGAGATATAATGGCAGTTGCCGGGAGTGCAGCCTCCTACGATCACGCCGTCTGCCCCGTAGAGCAAAGCCCTGAGCACGTAGGCCGGGTCCACGGAACCGCTGCACATGACCCTTATCGGCCGAATGTTGGCCGGATATTGCAGCCTTGAAGTGCCGGCCAGGTCGGCCGCGGTCGCAGTACACCAGTTGCAGAAGAAACCGATTAAAGCCGGCTCAAAATGATCTTCATTTGCCTTTTGATCTGCCATTGTTAACTCTCCAGCGATCTAATTCTTTTAAATTCCCTATAATGCGGCATCCATCATCGAGAACACCTGACGGGAATTAAGCTCCCTGAGCCTGGCAGCCCCGTTGGGACAGGCCGAAACACAGGTGCCGCATCCCTGGCAGAGATGCTCGATTACCCGGGCTACCCCTTTTTCCAGGTCCTTTTCCCTGGCCAGATATGGGCAGGCCTTTATGCACAGTTCACACCCGCTGCAGCGTCTTTCCGCCACCAGCGAGATCATGCGGTTCGACTTAAACTGGCGCTGCGAGAGGAGCGCTACTGCTCTCTGAGCGGCTGCTCCAGCCTGAGCGATAGTCTCAGCCATGTCTCTCGGGGAATGGGCCAGACCGGCTACAAACAGGCCCTCCCGGGTGAGATCAACCGGCCTGAATTTAGCCTCGGCTTCCTTAAAGAAACCCTCAGGAGTGAGTTCAGTCTTCAGGACCCTGGCCAGCGCAGCGTTGCTCGAGGGAATGATGGCGGTGCTTAAGACCACCAGGTCCGGTTTCATCAGCAATTTCTCGTCCAGGACCGGGTCGATGCCAGATAGCTGAATTCCCTTTTCATCAGCTTTTACCTCAGGTCTCTTCTGCGGGTCATACTGGTAAAAGCGGACCCCTTTTTCCCTGGCCCGGGTATAGTATTCTTCCTTGAAACCATAGGACATCATATCCCGGTAAAAAATAGCCACCTCCAGGCCGGGGTTTTGCTCTTTCAAGGCCAGGGCATTTTTCAAGCCCTGTGAACAGCAGACCCGGCTGCAGTAAGGTCTTTCCTGACACCTGGAGCCTACACACTGAATCATGGCGACCGATTTTAAATCAGCGGGCTTGATATCACCGGTTGAGATTTTTTGCTCCAGTTCATGTTGAGTAATGACCTGCTCTGATTGACCGTAAAGGTATTCCTCAGGATGGAGCTCCTCAGCGCCGGTAGCTATAATAATCGCGCCGGCCTGGAGATCTTGAGTTACAGGCCCGGGGCTTTTCAAAATGCAGCGGAAATTGCCCGGGTAGCCGGATACCAGACTCTGCTTTCAGGATCAGCTGCCGCACATGCTCCGCCGGGTGATCGCCCTCCAGGGTAGAGTAGATGCTCGCGGCGTGTCCGCCGAGCTTGGCGGACTTCTCGACCAGATCAACCTCGAATCCTTTGGACGCGATATTTAAGGCCGCCTCCAGGCCCGCCAGGCCTCCGCCCACTACCAGTGCCCTGGCGGTTATGGCTTCCAAAGTTGGTGGGCCTTCTTCCCGGGTGATAAGTTTTTCGGCTGCCATGCGGACCATTTTGCCGGCTTTTTCCGTGGCAGCCGGGCCTTCGTTCTGGTGCACCCAGGCCAGCTGCTCCCGGATGTCGACCAGCTCACCGGTAATATGATTCCAGAATTCACTGTTCTGGAGGCCCGAACAGGCGGCAAGGATGGCCCTGTTGGCGCCGCTGGCCTTTAAAGCCTTTTGGCAGTCCTTTTGAGTTTCCGGATGACACAAAGCAGAGACCTCTTCTGCATGGACTACCCCGGGCAGCGCCCGGCTGTATGCCGTCAGTTTTTCCGTATCTATTGTTTCTGACAATTGCAGACCAGCACCGCTGCCTTGGGTATCTCAGCGTCTGAAAAAGGTCCGGCCGCCTCAGAGTCATCCGGGATTGGATTTCGGCTGGCAGCCAGTCCGGCGGCAGCGCTGGATTCAACCAGCGTATCTGCGATGTCTTTGGGGCCGGAAGCCGAGCCGCAAACGTAGATGCCCCGGCGGTTGGTCTCCACATGTCCCGGGCCGGCCGTGGCGCAGAATCCCCATTGATTGGTCTCGACGCCCAGGCGCCGGCAAAGTTCGCGGAAATCCGGCGCCGGCGTTTGTCCCACCGACAGGACCACCATATCAAACCGCCTGGTGACTATCTTATGATTTTCATCTGCTGATGAAAGCCAGAGGTCTTTAGAGCGGAAGTCCTGTTTGACGACCGGTACCCGGCCGCGGCTAAATTTGAGGCCGTATTTTTCCCGGGCCTGCTGATGATACTCGTAATATCCTTTCCCGAAGTCGCGCAGGTCCATATAATGAATTTCGATTTCCATCTCCGGGTTGGACTGCTTTAGCATCACGGCTTCTTTTATAGCATACATGCAGCAGGTCGCCGAACAATAGTCCCTTTGCCGGGTACGCGACCCTATACATTGCAGAAAGGCGATGGACCCGGGGACTTTCCCGTCCGAAGGGCGGACCAACACACCTGCGGAAGGGCCGCTCCCGCTCAATATCCGCTCCAGCTCGAGGCTGGTAATGACATTGGGATAGCGCTTATAGCCGAACTCAGATGCCGGCAAGGGGTCGAACTCCTCGAATCCGGTCGCCAGTATGAGGCTGCTTACTTCCATAGTGAGCATCTCATCGGCCAGATCCAGGTCGATAGCGCGGGCAGGACATCGGGACACACATAGACCGCACCTGGTGCAGACTTTTTTATCGATGGTGTAGACCTTATTCAGCGAAAAGGGGTTGCCCAGGTAGATAGCCTGGTGATTGCCCATCCCCTGGTTGAATTCACTGGCGGATTGTGCCGGGCAGACCTGTTCGCAAAGACCACAGCCGGTGCAGAGGTCTTTCTTGATGCCGGTGGACCGGATATTCAGGGTCACGGAAAAATTGCCGGCCTGTCCCTCAACTTTCTCCAGATCGGAATTTAAAAGGACCCGGATCCGGGGGTGAAAGAGCCCCTGCCTGAAGCAGTGCTGGAAGCTGACCTCGCGGTTGAAGGCAAAAAGGTCCTGACACATGCCGCAATGGTTGTCCGGAAACCACCGGTCAAGCTGCAACAGCGTGCCCCCGATATAAGGCTTGCGCTCACAGAGGTAGACTGTGGTCCCGGATTCGGCCAGTTTCAGGGCGGCGTTAATGCCGGCAATGCCGGCGCCAACGACCAGGACCGGAAGCGACTTCTTTTGTTCCATTAAGGTACCTCATCCAATTATAACATTTACCGGGTCTTTTAGCCTTTTCGCCCGCTGAAAGCTCTCTGTAGGGGAGATCTACTTTGACAATCATTGGACCGGGTGCTATTTTTAAAGCATCGCAGCCTAACGTATTTTCCTTTCAAAACCCGATGGGTCTGCATATCATTCTGCCCGGATTTAAAGTTCCACTTGAGTCGATGAATGATTCGAGTGATTATCCAGCCCGAAGAAGGGAGTGAATCAAGATGAAAACTGTTATGCACAAAGGATATGGAGTACATCATAACGCTATCGGGGTCAAAGACCTGAAGGTAATGAGGCCTTTTTATGAGAAAACACTGGAGTTTAATCAAATCTTCGTCGATTTTCCGCAGGCCGAGTACCCGGCCTTGCATGAGGTTGTCCGGGCTCCGCATCCGGTTTATATCGCTCCCCTTCTGTACCAGGAGGCGGGGGGAGTCATCGTCGAACTAACGCAGATGGTGGAGCCGGCCGGCCGGCCGATCCGCAAGGATTTCCGCTATGGGGATATCGGGCAAGCCAAGATGACCATTGCGGTTGGAGATATCGAAAAGGTCTACCGGGAGCTCAAGGGCCAGGTCAATTTCTGTTTCCGGCCCAGGACGGCCAGGATACCGGATTGGGGGGAGTACCGGTTTGTTTATTGCAGGGACCCGGAAGGGAACCTTGT
>JAGDMY010000083.1 GCA_017860765.1 Chloroflexota bacterium
CTTCCCCTTCGCCGTGGCTGGCTTTGCGGAACTCCCGTAGACCCTTGCCGATGGCTCCCCCGACCTGTGGAAGCTTTCCCACTCCAAATATAATCAGAATAATGAGCAAAACGAGTGCGATTTCCATGGGTCCAAAACTTCTAAACATCTCTTACCTCCTGCCACATGCAATATCTAATCAATATTATCATATATCATTCTGGCATTCCGGGTGCCGGTTGTCGTTCTTTGCCCGTTTCCAGGGCTTCGGCCACCAGTTCGCTCAGATCCATAGCCTGAAGTTTTTCCTGAGCTTCCTTGGCCTTGATAGCGTCACCGAACATTATCAAACAGTAAGGGCAGGCTGTGGCCACCAGGTCCACTTTGGCCTCGAGAATCTCCTGCACCCGCCGTTCATTAACCCGGTGACTGGGTTCTTCCTCCATCCACATGTGGCCGCCTCCTCCGCCGCAACAAAAGCTCCTCTTTTTGCTGCGGCCGAGTTCAGTCCGCCGGATCCCCCCGATGGCTTTAAGAATTGCCCTCGGCGCATCGTAAATATGGGGGTACTCGTTCTTAAGAGTATTAAAGCAATGAGGACAGGTAGTCAGAATCTTTTTGATGTTGTATGTTTTGAGTATCTCAATATTGCTATCGGCAATGGTTTTAAAAAGGTACTCGTCGCCCATCCGGCGGGGCGGATCTCCGCAGCAATTCTCTTCGGTCCCCAGAACTCCGAAATGTACTCCTGCAGCCTGCAGGATCTTGACCATCGCCCTGGGCACACTCATATTTCGATCGTCGAAAGCCGCAGTACATCCCACCCAGTAAAGCATATCAATATTGGAGTCATCTGCCAGCACCTGGACATTTAACCCTTCAAACCAGGTGGTCCTGGTGGCCGTTGTTCCTCTCCATGGATGGCCCCTGTCCTGCAGACTCTTGAGGGCACCCTGGGCTGATTCAGGAAATTGACATCTTTCCATGGCCAGATTGCGTCGCAGGTCTATAATCTTGTCGACATGCTCAATATAAACCGGGCAGGATTCCTGGCAAGCCCGGCAGGTGGTACAGTCCCAGATCACCTCATCGGTAATTACCTCTGAAATCATATCTTTCCGGGTTTCGCTGGCCTTCCTCACCAGAGGGACCCGGTATACCTCGTAGAGATGGTCCTTCAGGTTTAAAATGACCTGCTTGGGATTGAGCTTTTTGCCGCTAAAATGTGCCGGACAGTTGTCCTGGCAGCGCCCGCAGCGGGTACAGGCATCTAAATCCAAAATCTGTTTCCAGGTGTACTGCTCTATCCTGGAAACGCCAAAGAGCTCCGTGGTCTCGAAATCTATCGGATTGAGGGCTCCCTTGGACCTGAAGGAGCGGAAGAAAATATTCAGGGGAGATAAGAGAATGTGCTGCAGCCGGGAACGATTTAGCCAGATATAGCCCAGGAGTACTGTGGCCGGAAGGGCATGAAATATAGCCCGGTGCCATACCATGATTTCGTTTTTGTAGCTGACCATAAAAGTCGGAAAGACATGCGAGAGGGGATAGCTCACCGGTGCCCACATGCCCCAATCAACCGGAACAACCTCGCTGACAGCTATACGAAATGCCTTTGCGGCGAGCCCGGTGAGTACAATCAAAAACAGCCAGACATAAACCAGACTATCTTCAGGCCTGTTATCCAGGCGGGATGGTCTGACGACGTACCTGCGCCAAACTGCCATAACTCCACCGATGAAAAGGAGTACAGCAGCGGCTTCGGAGGCCCAGGAAGCATAAAGATAAACGCTTTGCGGCGGGTTGGTGATGCCGGTAATATAGGAAAATAGCCGCACTATTTTGCCCAGGATAATCAAGGTAAAGCCGCCGAAGATAAGGGCATGCATGGCGCCCGGGTAGAGTTCGCTGCTCCTGATAATTCTCACATTGGCTATGGCGATAGCCAGGGTGCCGCTAAACCGTTTCCACCAATTCCCGGAGCGGTCGTCTGCCTGACCCAGTTTCCAGAGCCTGTAGCGGCGCCCAAAACCAAAAATAAAGAGTATGGCGAGCAAGGGCACGAATACCAGCAAGCCGATGATAATCGGCAGGAAAATCTGGTTGATATAAATCAGCTGGTCTACCCAAAAAAACTCTTGTAAAGACATTAAAATAATTCCCTCAACCTACAACTTGCCTTTTCATGCTGCCGGATAAAAAGTGGTCAAATGGGCGATAAAGAAGGTCACGGCAATAGCACCTACGGTGCTAAGCACTACAATTATCGCCCTGTCATATTTGGATTTGATCCCCAGATCGAGCGCTGCAAGCCTGAGACCGTTAAGCAATACATAAATAATCGCGGTAAGTATCACCACTTCTACAATAATTGCGATGATCCTGAGAAACAAATCCATGATCTAAATCCTTAGTTTCTGGAAATTTAGATTGGCCTTACACTCCGGGCAAAGCTCGAACTGAGAAGGAAACAGCTCCCCGGAAGAGGCAATTTTGGCCTGCAGCTTATCTATCATTGATTTCGGCCCAAGCGGAGCACCGCACTTCGAGCACCTGATCAGCCTATCCTCAAAAAGCACTTCGGGAGTTTTGAGATTGTCCAGAACCAAACAACGCTCGACCTCCAAGCATTTTTCCGGGCAAATTTCAGCGCATTGTCCGCAGGCTATGCATTGGCCATGTTTAAAAATTATCTCAAAAGCATCACCTTCCTGGCTTGATAAAATTGCCAGACCATCGGTGCTGCATTCTTCAACACACAGACCGCAGCCTGTGCACCGGGAGGAGTCCAATCTCAGCTTACCCAGGGGAGAAAATCGCCGCAGAAGTTCCCTGCGGCTCATCTCAGCCTCAGTCTTAATAGACTCTCCCGGTTTCTCCCCTTTGATAAATTCCTGGTCTCTACTCATTTAATTGTTTAATACTGCCTCAGGTGTTCCCTGCAACGACCTCTTTCCCGGGGTCACTACCTCCAGCTTGAATCGCCTTGTCCTGCTTTACCGGAAGAGGTAATAATTCCAGGTATTTTAAACCCAACAAAAAGAGGAGCCCCACAAGTGCCAGAATACCTGCTGAGAGCACCATTTCCACGGGAGTTAAGGCGAAAGAACCCAGGCTTCCCCAGACTCCTTCAATGTTGCCGGGGCTGTAATAGGGTTGAGGATATGCGGCTCCTGGGATCACCAGATAGTACCTCTCAAAAAAGACTCCGATTACCACCGAAACAGCTGCTGCAGCCACCCAGCGGACCCTGATGTTTAATCCGGGATTAAGCAATATGAGCAGGGGTATAACTATTCCCATGCCTATCTGCAGACCCCAAAAAATCCAGCTGTAATGACCAAACAGCATATACATAGTCGCTTCTCGATCAGGCGAATAAACATGGGTTAATTTATCGATCGTTATGAGCAAGAGGAGAATCACGATAAAACCGACCAGAAGGCGTCCCAGGGAAATCACCATTTTCCTGTTCAAATCTCTCTTACTCAGCAAAAGGGTTAGGATTACCACAAGTATGAGTAAAGATAAGCCCGAGGTAAGAGCTGCGCTGAGAAACTCCAGAGGTTTGATCGGCGAGGCCCAGGTCTCACGGGCAGCAATAAAGCCAAAGATAGCTCCGGTGCCCATATGGACCAGGACTGCCCAGCATACTACCACCGTCCCCATTATTTTGGTGATGCTAGGCTTATTAGCAAAGATTATGCCTAAATAGAGGAGGCTGAGAACAAAATAACCCCCGTAAAGGACCCCGTTGATGGCAAACATGGACCGCATATTGTTCAAATAGAAGAACATGAAGAGCCGCCAGAATTTCTCAGGACGGCCGAGGTCAATTGCGATGGATAACATGGCGCCGAAAATAAGAACTATAGCCAGGACAACTGCCATACGGGCAATCGGTTTATACTCCTGCCTGCCGAAAACGTAAGTTAGCGAAGAGAGAATCAGCGATCCAGCACTCAGCCCGATCAAAAAGATAGTCAGTACGATGGGCATGCCCCAGGGAACTGTATTGCTGCTGCCAAACACCTGGTGACCCTCGATATAGCTGATAATAAAGGCCACCAGGCCGCTCAAGGCTATCACACCCAGGACCACCACGGCTGTGCGGTAGCCCTTGCTCTTTCCTTCAAGGGTGACAAATTCTGAAGCCAATTTACTCCCTTATTTAAGCAAATAAAATACCTTGGGGCGGGTTCCCATGTCTTCTCGCAGTCTAACCCATTGGCGAGACGCCAATAGCTGGGAAATATTGCTATTGGAATCATCCAGGTCTCCGAACGATATGGCATGTGCCGGACAGGCCTCAGCACAGGCTGGCACTACTTCCGAGCCGACTTCTTTGCCTTCACTGAGGGCCTGGTCTATCCGGTGGAAGCAAAAGGTGCATTTCTCAACTACACCGTGCACCCGGTGCGGAAACGGCCAAATGCCTCTTTCGGTGCGGTCAGGAGAAAGATCGGGTCGATCGTATTTCTTTTCCTCAGGTTCCTTATAATTAAAGCTTCTGACTCCATAGGGGCAAGCTACAATGCAGTATTTGCAGCCTATACACCGCCGGAAGTTCTGTATCACTATTCCATCCTCGCGGTGATAGGTGGCTTTGGCAGGACAGACTGTGACACAGGAGGGGTCTTCGCAGTGCATGCACGGCATGGGTATGAGCTCGATTCTCAACGTGGGGTACTCACCGCGACTGACGGCAATTACCTTATGCCAGAAGGGAGCTGTCCTTTTGATATGTTCCTCTGGAGAACCGTATGGCACATTATTCTCTGCTTTACAGGCAACAGAGCATGTCTGACAGCCGGTACACTTATCCAGGTCTATGACCATTCCCCATTTTGGCATATTTTATCTCATCTTATGCCCGGTAGACTCTGACCCTGGTGTTGAAGAAGGCGGCCTGCCCGCTCAGGTGATCATAGTCTACTCCCATAATATCATTGGGATTAACGCCCATTCCCTTGGCCCACTGACCATAAGCATAATGGCCTTCTCCCCTGGCAATGCTGACTATTCCGGGACGAAGGCCTTCAAACACCCTGGCTTTGACTTTTATTTTGTTGAAGGGAGATTCGACAAAAACCAGGTCGCCGTCGTTAATGCCCAGTGAGCGGGCAGTCTGGCTATTTATCTCAGCAAAATTGGTCCACCCCATGCCATGTGCCACCAGATACATCTCCTGGGCCCAGGGATAATTCTGGCTCCCATCTTCAACGGTTAATAACGGCTGGTAGTTTGATAGCAGCAGCGGGAAATTTCCAGCGTCTCCCAGGAAAGTTGGCTCCTCATAGTGCGGCAGCAGTGTCAGGGTATCGACTTTCTGCCCGGTCTCTTTCAGCCGGGCTTCCAGACAGCCCGAACGAAATTCAAATTTCTGCGAAGGTGTGTGAAATATCTGTTCGTATTTATTATATTTATAGGCTGGTCCTACCCAGACTCCCTGTTCCATAAAATTCTGCCAGGGCATAAGGTTTCCCGTGCGGTATTTAACAAATCCCTGGGCATTATCACCCAGGCCGGCAAAGGATTGCTGCACGGTGCCCCCCAATCCTCCGGCAAGTTGAAAGATGATATCTATCAGGCTGCGGGTATCGTACAATGGCTCTACCACAGGCTGCTTAATCTTCACTTCGGCAAAGCCAGAGCCCGGTGGTGAATGTTCGTAAGCCCACTCTTCCAGGAAGGTATTCACCGGCAGGACAAGGTCGGCAAACTGGGCCATTTCGCTGATATAAGGAGCAATATGGAGGTAATAGGGGACCTTTTTAAGGGCCTCATCCCAGCGCCAGGTCCCCGGAGCAGTCATATTAAAGTTGCTGTTGAAGCCTATCGCGATATCGATCGGATACGGCGAGTTATTCAAGATGGAGTCTGCAACCTGGTTGGTGGCCATTTCCGCAGCCGGGAACTGTTTCGTTCGACTTAGATCCAACCTGGGCCTGGAATTGCCCCCTCGGGCGATGTCATCTTGAACTGGCTCAGGCATATCGCGGTAGGGCGGGACGTCCTGATAGATTACTCCGCCGGGGACGTCTATGCTGCCGGTGAGGGCATTCAGGCAGAATATCGCATAGCTGGTATAGGATCCGTTCGGCCAGGCGGTGGCACCCCGCCCTCTCCAGGCGATGGCAGGTTTGGTCTGGGCAAACTCCCGGGCTATTTGACGTATCGTATCGGCAGGGACGCCGGTGGTGATGGCTACTGATTCCGGATTGTAAGAACGGAGAACCAGGTCACGGTACTCCCTGAATCCGGCTGTCCAATTTTGGATGAAGCTGGAATCGTAAAGCCCCTCATTTATGATGACGTTGGCTATCCCCATTGCCAGAGAACCGTCCGTGCCAGGATTAATGGGAAGCCACCCGTCTGCCCTGATGGCAGTTACCGAAAAACGGGGATCAACGACTACCACCTTGGCCCGGTTAGGCCTTTCACGGCGGATCTTGCCCCACATCCTCAGGCTTCTGGCAAGGGGTTTATAAGATTCCAGAATGCTCGCCCCAAAGGCCAGAATGTAGTTGGTGTGGGCCAGGTCATAGGCACTCTGGGTATAGTTGCCGTCTGCCATCCACTCGCCAGATTTGTCCGCCTCATTTTCAAGACCGGCTGAAGAGAAGGCATTGGGCGTGCCATAGGATTCAGCGAAACGCTGGATTATATCTTCATCGCTGCGGGTATTCAGTCCATAAAGAAGCAGCAGCCGCTGGGGTTCGGCCTTGCCCCTGAGGGCTTTTAGTTTTTCCGTGACCTCAGATAGAGCCTGGTCCCAGGATATGGCAACCCATCCCGGATCTATACCTCTGCCCTTGGCGGGATTAGTCCTTTTCAGAGGGCTGGTGATGCGGCCGGGGTCATATAAGACCTGGAGCCCGATTTTGGCGCGGGCGCAGTTTTCTCCCTCTGTGACTTGAGATAAAGGGTTACCCGAGATGTTGACAGCATTGCCATTAACCACTCTTACCTTAGTGGCACAACGGGTGGCACAATTCAAGCATGACGTAGGCA
>JAGDMY010000084.1 GCA_017860765.1 Chloroflexota bacterium
ACACCGATATACTCTCTAGAATTCAGCGACATCCCGGCTAAATGAAACATCGACAGGAGCTGGCAGTTTAAAGGAATAATCTAGCGTCAACGTAAGGAGAAGGATATGGAAAAATTAATTGTAACCGCAGCCGTTGTCGGCGGCATCACTATTCCCACCCAAACGCCTTATTTACCCATCACGCCTCAACAAATTGCTGATGAGGCTATAGCTTCCGCCAACGCCGGCGCAGCCTGTGTGCACATCCATGCCCGCAACCCGGCGGATGGTCGACCTACGGTCGATTTGCCGGTATTTAAGGAGATAATTACCAGGATAAAGGAGCACAGCGATGTGGTAATAGGCCTGTCGACCGGGGTCGGGGCTGGATTTGGTCCACAGGAAAGGATTAAGGCAATTCCGGCCTTTCGACCCGAATTGGCTTCGTGTAACATGGGGTCCTCCTGCCTTAGCGCTCGACCGCTATTGAAAAGGTACAAAGATGAGGACTATAAATTCCCCTGGGAAAAAGGCTATATCGAATCTATGGATGATTTTGTGCTGAAAAACACATTTACTGATCTGGATATTTTTTTGAAGACGATGAAGGACTGTGGAACGAAACCTGAACACGAGGTCTATGAGGTGGGACATATCTATAACGTGGCTTATTATTTCAAACAGGGAGTCATTGAACCGCCGATCTGGCTGCAGTTTGTGACCGGTGGAATGGGTGCCATTGGATGCACGCCGGAGGATATCCTGCATATGAAGCACACTGCAGATAGATTACTGGGGACAGAAAACTATCGCTGGTCGGTAATCGGGGTGGGTTACCCATATCAATTTACAGCGGGGACTTTGGCAATTATGATGGGAGGCCACGTCAGAGTTGGACTTGAAGATAATATTCTGATAAAAAGAAAAACTCTAGCCAGATCCAACGTCGAGTTAGTGGACAAGATAGTCAGGATATCCCGCGAGTTCGATAGGGAAATTGCTACGCCGAATGAGGTGAGGGAGCTGCTTAAACTCAAAGGAAAAGACCGGGTAAATTTCTAGCTGTTTCCCGATTTCGTCGCAAATCGATTATTAATCCATTCTTTGATATCGGATGAAAATATTTTAGAGGATAAAGATATGGCAAAGCTGATCACTGGAGGAAGCGGTTTTCTCGGATCTGAACTGGCCCATATGCTGGTTAACCGGGGTGAAAAAGTGGTTATCTTTGATAAAGTCAAAAGCGATCGCCTGGCCGACATCGAAAAAGAGGTAGAATTTGTACGGGGCGATTTGAGTAACTGGCCTGAGGTCCTGAATGTGATCAAAAATAAGCGGATAACGCAGATCTATCATCTCGGGGCGGTTCTTAGTTTTGAGGCTGAATCCAATCCCTGGGCTTCAATCCAGACCAACATTATTGGAGGTTACAACATACTCGAAGCGGCTCGTATATTCAATGTCGAGAGGTTGGCCTTTACCAGCACTATTTTGACCTTTGATGCCGGAGCGGACTCCCGGTTTAGTGATGTGACCTTGCAGAGGCCGACTACTATATATGGAGTGGAGAAATTATTTTATGAGGGAATGGGCCGGTTTTATCGCAAGAAATTCGGACTGGATTTTCGTTCGGTCCGCTATCCTTCCGTGGTCGGGCCGGGCGATATGACACCGATGCACTGGCCGGGTCCCATGATAGAGAGTGCGATTTCAGGCAAGCCATTTAAATGCCCGGTCAGCGGAAATTCCAGCGCACCGATGATTTACTACAAGGATGCCGCTCTGGCAGTAGATAAGCTCTTGCAAGCACCTAAAGAATGCATAAAGATGGTGAATTATAACGTAGCCGGAACTGCTGTAGTATCGGCTAACGAGTTGAAACAGTCCATAATGAAATATATTCCCCGGGCTGATATCAGGATCCCCAGAGTGGCGGCTCCCCATCCCCTGGATTTCGTTAAAGTCTGGGACGACAGCTATGCCCGTGAAGAATGGGGCTGGAATCCACTCTGTACCTCGGTTGATAAAGTAGTGGAGGCTTTCATTACAGGCTTAAAAGATGACACGACTAAGAAAATGCCGCGCCTCTAGAAATACATAGCGGCAATCCAACCAAATTATATAAGCTTAGGCAAAAACGTGACGATTTCCGGGACTAACATTAAAATAAGGGCAAAAACCACCTGGGTGCCGAGAAATGTCCAGGTCTGATTAAAAATTTTGCCCATAGGTACATCTTTGGCGATATTAGCCGCTACGAACACGGTTATCCCCACTGGAGGAGTGATGTTCCCCATGCCGGAGACCAGGACAATAATTACGCCAAACCACAACGGGTCATAGCCCAAATTGACAATGAGCGGGAAAAATACAGGGACTGTCAATAAAACCAGCGGCATGGTATCGAGGGCGGTACCCAGTATAATATAGACCAACAGTATCAACACCATGGTGAGCAAACGCGGTAAGTTTAAGCCGGCTACTATGCTGGCGAGCTCTTGAGGGATGGTGCTGAGGGTTAGGAAAGTGTTAAAAAGAAAGGCCCCGATCAGCAGAATATAGATCATACCACTGCCGGAAATAGTTTCAATAGCGGCCTTCTTGAAGTTATCCAGCTTGAGCGTCCTTCTGATCAGGGAGAATACTATCGCCCCAAAGGCCCCGATGGCGCCAGCCTCAGTTGGTGTGTACCAGCCTATAATCAGGCCAGCCAGCACGATAATAATAAGCAGTATTACCTCGATAGCGCTGCCAAATGACCTGAATTTTTCTTTGAAACTGGTGCTCGGTCCTGCCGGGGCCATATCCGGCTTTAAAAGCCCCATAATGACTACCTGTATAATAAACATAATTGTGAGCATGATACCGGGAATGATGCCGGAGACGAAGAGGTCGCCTATGGACTGTTCGGTGATTATGCCGTATATGATCAGAATACCGGAGGGGGGTATTAATATTCCCAGAACGCTGGCAGAAGCCACGCAAGCCGCAGCCAGCGCACCGTCATATTTATATTTACGCATTTCGGGAATGGATACCAGTCCGATAGTGAGAGTAGTGGCGATTACTGAAGCGCTGACAGCCCCGAACATCGCGCAGGCTCCGATGGCCGCGGCAGCCAGACCGCCGGGAAGACGACCGGTCCATTTATAAGCGATATCAAATAGCTTGGTACCCATGCCAGTATAAAAGCAAATATTGGCCATTAACAAAAATAAAGGCAAAACACAGTAATCGTAGTTGGCAATGAGGGAATAGGGGAGCACAGCTGCCTGGCTCATGGCAGCAAATATATTCGTGAAGTACCAAATTCCGAAAAATCCTACCAACCCCATAGCAAATCCGACGGGGACTCCCAGGAACATAAGTACCAGCATCAAGATTGTACCCAGCAGGCCTACTATAAGGGGATTCATCGTTTGCCTGCCCTGTTAACCGCCTGGATGAAATGGGATGTCAGGGCGATAAATAGAAAGGCGCATCCTGCTACCCAGGAAGCTCTAAAAAAAGCGGTGGGAATAGCCAGAATATTGGTGATTTCTGATTTTTGTATGGTCTCTATGGCAAATACGGTCCCAGACCAGGCCAGAACAGCTACCATGGCCATACTGATAAACAGGGTGCAGCTATCGAAAATAGCCCGGGCGCGAGGTGGCAGTTTTTCGATGATTACCGGGACAATAACGTTGCTGCCGGTGAGTTGAGTGTAAGCCATTCCGCAAACCACAAATATCACCGAGCTTAGTTCCGTAATTTCAATTGCGGCTAAAAGCGGACGATGAAAGAGAGCCCGCCCGGCGATGTTATATACGCCGACAATCAGCATTATCATCATGGCCACGATAGAGATAACAGTTAATCCATGGTTTGTTCTCTTGAGGAACGCTATTAGCCTGGGCATTTTAACGATCCTTGATTATGACTCTCAGTTTTCTATTTGAAATAGGTAACCCGGGCACAAAAGAGAGAGGTGATCTCCCTCTTGTGCCCGGAATATCCCATCAGGCAATAACCGGGGATTCAGACTGCCTTCAAAAGACTATTTGGGCAGACCGTTTTTGGTATAATAGGCAATCCTTTCGCGTACGAACTCTTTGAATTGGGTGCCAGGGAGTCCTTTGGCATCCAGATCTGCAGCTGTTTTATCTTGAAGAGGTGCGATCGCGGCATACCATTTAGCCTTTTCTTCAGCTGTGAAATCGACGAGCTTGACTCCCAAAGAGGCCGCAAAACCCAGGCCTTCCTGCTCCTGGTCAAAATAGACCTGATTCATATCTTTGCGACCCCAGTCCATTGCCCCGTCAATCACTTTTTGCAAGTCGGGAGGCAGCTTATTGTAGCTGTTCAGGTTCATGGCCACGAAATTATGCGGAGTTGACCACAATTCGATGTTAGTGACAAATTTGGCTACCTCACCAATTCGCCATGACTTTAAAGCTTCAAAGGGGAAAGCGCAGCCTTCTACCGTTTTCTTCTGCATAGAGGTATAAACTTCACCAGCAGGCATGCTGACAGGGCTGGCCCCCAGGGCTTTGAGTAATTCAGGCATACCACCGGAAGGACCCGACCTGATCTGTAAGCCTTTCAGGTCCTCCATGCTGGCTACTGATTTAGAAGCTGTAATGATGCGGAAGGGGCCGGTCCCTATCCAGTACAGGATTTTAGCGGAATCCCACTCCTTGCGGTACTCCGGAAACTGCTTATAGAGGTCATAGCTTATCTGGGAAGCAAACTGAGGAGTCGGGCACCCGACGGTGAAAATCAACATATTCATTGTGAAATCGACTCCACGCTGCTCATAGCGGGAGCCGGCACCAATGTCAGTTAGACCTTTGGTTAAACCGTCATAGGCTTCCATGGCCGGCACCAGGGCGCTGCTGGGGAAAATGCGGAGGGTAAGTTTTCCGCCGCTGTCCGCTTCCAGTTTGGATTTCAAGCGTAAAAAGTGGTCGTTCTGCTTTGAGGTAGCGGCCCAGGGAATGTCAACTTTGAGTTCGATAGGTTTGGTGGCGTCGGCAGTAACGGTTACGGTGGGCGGGGCAACGGTGACTGCAGGTGGTGGAGTGCTTGCCGGTGCGGAAGTGCAACTGATACTCATCATCAGGGCGGAGATAACAACCAGAATACCGATCAGAATAATACCCAATCTTTTGGTCATTGTTAAAGCCTCCTTTCAATATTCGCATAGTCCGTCGTTTTCGACATCTAATAATCTCATATGAATCATACCGGTCGGGAGCTTGAGCGGCAGGAAAAAATAAGATGTTAAATATTAGCATCCGCCAGGCTTAATGTCAAGAGTTTTATTGATATATATGACATCAGACCGGACATATATGATATCAAAAGAAGCAAAGGGGATATTGAGATTTCAGGGAAGAATATTCTTAAATTCACCCAGAGGGAATTGGGGGACCATCTTATCATTGATCCACTTCAAGCTTTCCACCGGGGAGGAGTAGGCCCCATCACAGCAGATACAGAGCACCTCCACAAAACTTAGCCCCAAACTATCCAGCTGTTTCTGACAGGCAGTTTTGATAAGATTCTTGGTTAGATGATAATCCTTCAGGGAAGAGACCGTGCCACGGGCGCTGTAAGTGACCCCGGGAAACGTGGCCGCCAGTTCAGCCAGATGCAGTGGATGCCCTTCTCGAACTATGTGTCTGCCTCCGGAAGGGCCAATTTGTGTAATCGGTTCCAATTGCCCCTCGATGGGCTCGCTGGCCGGTACCGGGCGTTGATCACGCGGACCGTAGAATGAGGTATTACACAGAATCACCGTCAGATTTTCGCCCCTGATTAGAGTTTTAACAAAGCTGGAAATATCAAAACTAAAATCCGCCTGTCCCCAGTAACCCGCGACTGCGACTACCATGGCCCCGGGATTATGCCGTTTAGCGGCGGAAGCAAGGTCCAGAACTTTCTCGTCATGGGCTGTTTTCTGACCGAAATCAGTGCCGAAAGCTGAAGATATGGAGCAAGGGATCCCCTCAAAGGCAGATATGCGCTCGTTGCAACCGAGTTCCTCAGCTGCTTCGCCAATAATGCGTCCCACAATGGGATGCTGACATCCAGCACATCCCGCCAGAGGGGGTTCTCCGGTCAACAGGTGCTGAACAATGCTTGTCTTAGTGCGTCCGCCGGTACTGGACTGCACCTGAAGGGCCCAATGCGGACACATGCGAACACAGGTCCCACAGGCGTTGCATTTGCCCCCATTACTCACTGAAGGAAGGGCAAATCCGCCGTTAGAAATGTGATCAATATTTATTTGAAGACAGGCTCGCGGACAAAAATGAACACAATAGCCACAACCCGTACAGCGCGTTTCATCCAGAGTGACGTGATATGTTTTCATGAGAGCGCCTCTTTATCGGAGTTGGCTGGGCCGGGGAGCGGAGATCCGCCGACCTTGTATACTCTGCATAGGAGCCCACGGTTAGCCCAGCCTCCCACCAGTTCGTCACAGGCGGCGGTTTCATCCAGCGTAAGAACGTTGGCACTGGACTCCCATAGGCCATGCAGGCAGGGATCCTCGCCGGGCATTTCAGGATACCACCAGCCGGCTTCACAATTGATGACGTCCCTGCGTATGCCCTCGGTAACGTGGGCTTTTTGTTTGATC
>JAGDMY010000085.1 GCA_017860765.1 Chloroflexota bacterium
GATCGATAATGGCCGGCGGGGCAGACCGGTCACCGGGCCTGGCAACCGGCCGCTCAAATCTTTGAGCGACATGCTTAAAGGCAAGCAGGGCAGATTCCGTCAGAACCTGTTGGGTAAGCGGGTCGATTACTCGGGCCGTTCCGTTATCGTAGTCGGACCAAAATTGATGATGCACCAGTGCGGCTTGCCTAAAGAGATGGCGCTGGAACTGTTCAAACCTTTCGTAATGAAGAAACTGGTGGACCGGGGGATTGCCTCCAATATCAAAAGTGCTAAAAAGATGGTGGAAAGAGGCCGGGAAGAGGTTTGGGACATCCTGGACGGAGTTATCAAAGAGCATCCGGTGCTGTTAAACCGGGCTCCTACCTTGCATCGTTTGGGGATCCAGGCATTTGAGCCCGTACTGGTCGAAGGGCGTGCCCTGCAGCTGCACCCGCTGGTTTGTACCGCATATAATGCCGACTTTGATGGCGATCAAATGGCCGTGCATGTGCCCTTGTCCGCCGAGGCCCAGACCGAGTGCCGCCTCTTGATGCTGGCCAGCAACAATATATTGAATCCCAAGGATGGCAAACCTGTCTGTACCCCTACCCAGGATATTGTTATCGGCATCTACTATCTAACTTACATGAGCGAGGCGGACTGGGCTATAGAGCACCCCCGCGCTTTTAGCACCGCAGCCGAAGCCCAGATGGCTTATGAGCTGGACAACATCAGTCTGCACGAAAAAATCCTGGTCAGGATGAAGATACCGCAGAAGCAGAGCGCCGAAATGGTGGACCGGCCCGCGCAGCAGTACTCGCCGCCGCAGATGCTGGAGACCTCGGTGGGCAGGATTATCTTTAACGAGATCATCCCTGATAGTATGGGATATTATAATGAAGTCATCGATAAGAAAAAGATGGGCAATGTAGTCTATGAATGTTACAGGCTGGAAGGAAATGCGAAAACCGCGGAGATGCTGGATGGGATAAAGCGCTTGGGCTATAAATTTTCCACCCGGGCGGGCATTAGTGTCGGTGTTACCGATTTCGAAACCCCCCCGGAAAAAGTGCAGATATTGGCGGAAGCGGATGAAGCAGTCGATTCCATCGAGGCAGATTTCCAGGTCGGGTTGATAAACGAAGACGAACGGCATAACCAGGTCGTGGAAATCTGGAGTCAGGCGACTGATGATGTTACCGATGCCTTAAAACTCCATCTTACTGAAGACAATCCCGTATTTATGATGGCTACCTCGGGCGCCCGGGGTAATTTCCAGCAGATACGTCAGCTGGCGGGGATGCGCGGCCTGATGGCCGATCCTTCCGGTAAAATCATAGATCTGCCCATCAAGGCCAACTTCCGTGAGGGCCTGACCGTGCTGGAGTATTTCATCTCCACTCACGGAGCTCGCAAAGGATTGGCGGATACCGCGCTGCGCACCGCCGATTCAGGCTATCTGACCCGCCGTCTGGTCGACGTGTCACAGGATGTCATCGTCCGGGAAGATGACTGTGAATCGGTTGAAGGTATCTGGGTGGAGAAGATCATGGAAGGTTCGCAGCTGATCGAGCCTCTGCACCAGAGAATTATTGGCCGGGTAGCAGTAGACAATATATTCCACCCCGAAACCGGTGAAATCCTGGTAGAAGAGAATCAGATGATTGACGATGATATCGGCTACGAGATTCAACGGCTGGGTATCGAAAAGGTAAAAATCAGGACCACCCTGACCTGCAAGACCCGCTACGGGGTATGCAAGAAATGTTACGGCCGCAATCTGGCCACCGGTTACGATGTGGAGATAGGAGAAGCGGTCGGGATACTGGCGGCTCAGTCCATCGGTGAACCGGGCACCCAGTTGACCATGCGAACCTTCCATACCGGAGGGGTGGCTGGCGAAGATATTACCCGCGGTCTTCCCCGGGTCGAGGAACTTTTTGAAGTTCGCAAACCCAAGGGCCAGGCGGTAGTGGCGGAAGCATCAGGCAAGGTGAGATTTGGGGAGAACAAAGGCCGCCGCGAAGTGGAAGTCCTGGACGAAAACAGCCAAGTAGTAGGCGCCTATCTGGTTCATTACGGGTCCCGACTCCGGGTAAAAGAGGGAGATATGGTGGAAATCGGAGATGCCCTGACTGAAGGGCCCTTAAATCCCCATGACATCCTCAGGACCCAGGGCTTACAGGCAGTGCAGAGATACGTCCTGCAGGAAGTGCAGAAGGTGTACCGTTCCCAGGGAGTGGATATCAGTGATAAGCATATTGAGATCATGATCCGCCAGATGCTGAAAAAGGTGCGCATCGAAGACTCCGGAGATACCACCATGCTGCCCGGAGCCTTCATTGATATCTCCTATTTCGAAGAGGAAAATATGAGGGCAATTGAAACCGGGGGCCTGCCTTCAGTGTGCTCGCCCATGTTGCTGGGTATAACCAAGGCTTCCCTGAATACGGATTCATTCCTGTCGGCGGCTTCCTTCCAGGAAACCACCAAAGTATTGACCGAGGCAGCTATCAAGGGTAAAATCGACAATCTGATCGGCCTTAAGGAGAACGTAATTATCGGCAAACTGATTCCGGCTGGAACAGGTTATTCGATTTACCGTAACATCACCATGCAGGATAATCCGGATTATGGGGCCGGGGAATAAAACGACTGACTAGTTAAAAGTATTTGACTCGCGCGCGCCTGGATGCTAAAATATTAAGGCGCGCGACCGAGCGAGTCTTACCGTTATCTATAATAAACCGACTTTATGTTCAGAGGAGGTAACAGATTGTTGCTGGATGAGATCACGAACAGCAAGAAGGTTATAGGCAGCAAACAAGTTCACAAAGCGGTCGTGAAAGGCATAACCAATAAGGTTTTTCTGGCTAAAGACGCAGAACCTCATATTATTGCACAGTTGCGGGAATTATGCCGCCAGAATGAGGTGGAAATTGTAGCGACAGCTACGATGGAAGAATTGGGCCGGGCCTGTAATATTGAGGTAGGTTCGGCAGCCGTAGCGCTGATCAACGATTGATTATTAGGGGAAGGAGGTGCAGGTATGCCGACGATTAACCAGCTTGTTAGAAAAGGACGCCAGGAGGAAATAAAAAAATCCACAGCACCAGCCCTAAAAAGCTGTCCGCAAAAAAGAGGGGTATGTACCCGTGTATATACAACTACTCCCAAAAAGCCCAACTCGGCGTTACGTAAAATTGCCCGGGTAAGGTTGACCAATGGTATCGAAGTAACCTCATATATCCCTGGTATAGGCCATAATTTACAGGAACACTCCGTGGTTCTGATTAGGGGCGGCCGGGTCAAGGATTTGCCAGGAGTCAGATATCATATTATTAGGGGAACCCTGGATGCGGCTGGAGTGCAAAAACGTAATCAGGGAAGATCCAAATATGGAACCAAGCGACCTAAGAAGAAATAGAAGGGAGTCAAACTATGCCTAGAAAAGGGCCTGTTCCCAAAAGAGATGTTTTGCCTGATCCTATCTATAACAGTAAAATATTTACCAAGCTGGTAAACCAGATAATGTGGGATGGCAAAAAGAGTTTGGCGGAGAGAATCTGTTACGAAGCCTTTGAACGGATCGAAAAGAAAACCGGTAAGGCCGCGATGCAAGTTTTTGAAGAAGCCATGAAAAATATAACTCCGCTGGTGGAGGTTAAAGCCCGCCGTGTAGGTGGAGCCAACTACCAGGTGCCGGTCGAGGTAAGAACCGACCGCAGACAGACCCTGGCTATCCGCTGGCTGGTCGGTTATACCCGCAAGCGCGGGGAAAAAACCATGGCGGAGCGTTTGGCTGGTGAACTTATGGACGCAGCCAACAGCACGGGTGGATCAGTGAAAAAAAGGGAAGATACCCACAAAATGGCGGAAGCCAACAAGGCATTTGCTCATTATCGTTGGTAGTCGACAGGATTGGTCAGATGGCTTATAACGCTGCACTGGATTCGATTAGAAACATAGGCATCATGGCTCACATTGACGCTGGGAAGACGACCACTACCGAAAGAATATTGTTTTATACCGGCCGGGTCCATAGGATGGGGGAAGTAGACAAAGGCACCGCCACTATGGACTGGATGACCCAGGAACAAGAGCGCGGTATAACCATCACTTCGGCAGCCACCGCCTGTTATTGGCGTAATTGTGCGATCAACATCATCGACACACCTGGCCATGTGGACTTTACAGCTGAGGTGGAGCGGTCGCTCCGGATACTAGATGGAGCAATTGCAATCTTTGACGCCGTCGCTGGAGTACAACCCCAATCGGAAACAGTGTGGCGCCAGGCGGATAGGTATGATGTCCCGAGAATTGCCTATATCAACAAGATGGATCGAATCGGAGCAGATTTCAGCCGGGTAGTGAATATGATCAATAAAAATCTGGGCAGTAATGCGGTAGCCATACAAATCCCGCTGGGAGCGGAGGAAGCATTTGCCGGGGTTATTGATATTACCAAAATGAAAGCCTACGTATATGAAGATGGCGCGGGCGATAAATACTTACAGAGGGATCTGAATGATTCGGAACGGCAAGAGGCCGAGAGCTGCCGGGAAAAGCTGGTGGAAACGCTGGCCGAGCATGATGATAGCCTCATGGAAAAGTACCTGGATGGAAGCCCGATCTCCAGTGAAGAGATAAACAGTTCTTTGAGAAAGCAAACTATTGCCAACCAATTGGTGCCGGTATTATGCGGATCATCCTTCAAAAACAAAGGAGTACAAATGCTCCTGGATGCAGTAGTTGACTACCTGCCCTCACCTTTGGATGTACCTCCCATCAGCGGAATCGAGGTGGAAAGCGGTCAGGCAATCAATATTCCGGTGGATGTGGATGCCCCACTCTGTGCGCTGGCGTTTAAAATTGCAGTAGATCCGTATGTAGGCAAACTAACCTACTTCAGGATCTATGCGGGCAAAGTCAAGGTGGGAGCTCAGCTCATCAACAGCGTTAAGGACAGGAAAGAGCGCATCACCAAGATTTTAAGAATGCACGCCAACCACCGGGAAGAGGTAGAAGAAGCTGGAGCCGGTGATATAGTGGCCGGGGTGGGAATAAAAGACACTGTTACTGGCGAAACGCTGTGCTCACCAGACCGCAGGATAATCTTGGAATCCATGGATTTTCCAGAACCGGTTATTGATGTAGCGATTGAACCCAAGACTAAAGCTGATCAGGATCGGATAGGAGAAAGTCTGCGGCGTTTAGCAGAGGAAGACCCGACCTTTCTTACCCGGTATGATGAAGGAACCGGACAGACTATTATTTCGGGGATGGGAGAACTTCATCTGGAAATCATTATTGACCGCCTCTTGCGGGAATTCAAGGTCAATGCCAATGTAGGCAAGCCCCAGGTAGCTTACAAGGAGACGATCAGGGTTCCGGCCAGAGTAGAGACCCGCTTTGAGAGACAGACCGGCGGACATGGTCAATTTGCCCATGTTATACTGGCGGTTAATCCGCTGCCGGAAGGTCAAGGAAAGCAGATTACCGATCAGGTGCCGCCCGGGCTGATACCCAAAGAATTCGTAGGGGCGGTTGAGAGCGGAGCCCGGGAAGCATTGCAGGCTGGAATTCTGGCTGGCTACCCGGTAGATGATATAGAGGTTAAGATTCAGGGCGGTTCCTATCACGAGGTGGACTCCTCGGAGCAAGCATTCAGGGTAGCAGCCAATATGGCCGTTAAGGATGCTTTGAACAAAGCCCAAGCGGTTCTTTTGGAGCCGATTATGAATATAGATATTGTGTCTCCCGAAGAATACGTCGGGGACGTCATATCAGACCTGAATGCCCGCCGGGGCCGGGTGTTGGGATTTGAGGAGAATCGGGAGAATAGGACTATCAAAGGGACAGTACCCTTGGCGGAGACCTTCGGCTATGCCACCCATTTGCGGTCAGCTAGCCAGGGCCGGGCAACCTTTTCGATGGAGATCAGAGACTATGCCGAGGTGCCCGAATCCAAGAGCAAAGACATAATAGGCAAAAGATATGGTTCATCAGTAAGACGATAAACTATGAAAGCTTAGAGAGGAAAGGTGAAAAGAGATGGCAAAAGCTAAATTCGAACGGAACAAACCACACTTAAACATTGGAACGATAGGACACGTAGATCATGGCAAGACGAGCTTGACGGCGGCCATAACCCTGGTATTGTCCAAGGTAGGCGGAGCGGTAGCCACCAGCTATGATTCGATAGACAAAGCGCCGGAAGAGAGAGAAAGAGGCATCACCATCAATACCGCCCACGTGGAATACGAGACCGCCAAGCGGCACTATGCCCACGTAGACTGTCCGGGACATGCCGACTACATCAAGAACATGATCACCGGCGCGGCCCAGATGGATGGATCGATATTAGTAGTATCGGCCGCCGATGGCCCCATGCCCCAGACCAGAGAGCACATCCTCCTGTCCAGACAGGTAGGGGTACACGATATGGTAGTCTTCATGAACAAGATCGACCTGGTCGATGATGAAGAACTGCTGGAACTGGTAGAGATGGAGATCAGAGAACTGTTGACCACCTATGAATTCCCGGGCGACGACATCCCGGTAGTGATGGGTTCAGCCACCAAAG
>JAGDMY010000086.1 GCA_017860765.1 Chloroflexota bacterium
GCGGCATAAATCAGCTTGGGATTATATCGACTAAGCGTCTCATAGTCCAGCTTCAGGCGTTCTGGAACCCCCTGCCGAAAATTATGGACAAAAACGTCCGCATGCTTTACCAATCGGTATACTACCTCTTTCCCTTTCTCCTTGACCACGTCCAGGGTGATGCCTTTTTTACCCCGGTTGACATACTCAAAATAAGCCGGCCGCCCTTTAACATCTCTGGGCGCGCCCCTTAAAGCAATCCCCCGGCCCGGATCACCGGAAACCCGATTTTCGATATGGACCACATCGGCGCCCAGGTCAGCCAGCATAGCCGTCGCCACCGGCCCCATCTGCCATATCGTCCAATCAATTACGGTAATACCCTCCAGTGGCCCGGCCATGTGCTGCCTCCTATTTCGATCGATTAGAACCATAGAAGTGGGGGTGGTAATTATGGGTCGTTACGGGAGTTGTCTGGCTTCAAATCGCCCGAACATGATTTAGAGTATTTTATATGATAATATAGAAAATATAAAGAATTGAGGAAATCCGGCGGGAGTTGGGGCAGCGGGCGGAGGAAAAATCCAACACTAAAAGGTACAGTTGGTTCAGAAATTCCCCATGTCTATCTGATCTAGGCGCAAGCCATACTAATATGGCGGCCTGATACTGTTTTAATCGGAAAGGAAATAAGGCATTGTCTCAAGAAGTCAAACAATCGCAGACCGGGCCAACCGGGTCAAGACCTATCAACCGGCTCAAGTCCATGTACGCTTTGCGGGCTACCCTGGACAAGGCTTATCAGGAAACGGCCGCGGCGCAGAAGGGGGGCCGGCCCATCGCCTGGAGCATGTTCAATAACAACTATGAGCCTTCGTTTTTGAATGCCATGGGGTTGGAAAGCGTCTATCCGGAAAATTACAGCAGCAAGGCTGCCTCAATGGGAGAGGCCGTTCCTCTGGAGGAGCGCTCAGCTTCTGAGGGGTTCCCTACGCATCTGTGCGGCTATGCCCAGGCCTGTCTCGGCTATGCAGCGATGATGGCCGATTGCGGAGGCGGGATACCGCCGAAGGCTCCCGGGGAGGGGATGCCCAAACCGGCCCTGTTGATCGGTTCGAGTTTCGTGTGCGACGCCAGGTTCAAATGGTTTCAAGCTATGGGCCGTTACCTGGAAACGCCTTTGTGGGTATTCGAGGTCCCTGATTCGGGCTATAACGAAGCCTGGACGACGGACCAGTATGAACAGGATATTAAGATGCTGGTCCGCGAACTGCGGGAGTTTGGAGCATTTCTGGAGCGCCTGCTGGGCAAAAAGATGGATTGGGACAAATTTGGCGAAGACTCACTCGCCACCATCCAGATGAACGATGTCTGGTACGAGATTAACGAGCTGCGCCAGGCCCGGCCCTGCCCCATGCATTCTCGAGATTTCTGGGCAAGTACCTTTGCCTCGTTCTTCAGGGCCACGGACCCGGCCCTGGTGAGGGACCTCTATCTGCAAGAGCTGGCAGAGGTCAAATATAGAGTAGCCCATAAAATATCGGGCATCAATCGGCCCGAAAAATATCGGATTTTGGTGGATGGGCTTCCACCCTGGCAAAAGCTGGGAGTTTTCGATCCTCTGGCAGAGAGAGGCTGGAACTGCGTTTATGAGATGCTTTATCATCCCCCGAAACCCCTGGACCTGAGCCATATCAGCGACCCCGTTGAGCGCCTCGCCCGCTACTGTCAACGCCGGCCGCAGGATATGTTTGATGACCTCACCCCTGCCGAAGAAAAGATGATTCAAAATGAGATAAAACAGAGGGGCTACTGCCGGGATCTTCTGGAGGGAGGAAGGTTTTTTAAACGCCTCCGTTTGAACCGTTTACCCCAAGACTATCGAATCGACGGAGTTTTTCTGCATATCCCCCGCACCTGTCGGGCCGTTGCAGCCGGGATGAGGAGTCGGGCTCAAGATTTCATGAAAATGTGGCATGTTCCCTCTTTGACGATTGAAGGTGACCATATTGATACCCGGCTGTTTGATGCTGAGGAGATATTGAGAAAAGCCGAGGCTTTTGAAGAAACTATGGAGCATTACCGGCAGGTCAGGAAGGACCAGGGTCTCGACTGGTAACCATTGCCAATTTCAGTGCAAGGGGGTTCTATTCATGGTTGAGGTAGCTGAGAAAGGACTCAGCAAGGCGGAGAAAATCTATCAGGACCGCTGCCGCCGGGCGAAAGAGCTAAAGGCTGAGGGGAAAGGGATCATCGGATACATTTGTTTGCATCCTCCTCTGGAGTTAATCACGGCTCAGGGGCTGGTCCCTTTCCGGATATTGGGTGATATCAGCGAACCCGTTACCAGGGCGGATGCCTATCTGCCAACCGTGGTGTGTCCCTTTCTTCGCAACTGCCTGGAGCTGGGGCTGAAAGGTAAATATGATTTTTTAAGTGGTATGGTATCCAGCCATAGCTGCGATATCGGCGCCCGGATTGGGTCCTGGTGGAACGCCTACGTGCAGACGCCCTGGGTCCACTATCTATTCTTGCCTCATACCGTGCGTCAATGGGAAAAGGACAGATTTAAAGAGGGCTTAAAGGACTACCAGGAGGCCCTGGAGAATTACACCGGCCGGAAACTATCTCCCGCCGATATCCGGAAGGCGATTCAGGAACACAATCAGCAGCGCGGGCTGGTCCGGGAATTATATGCTTTGAGAAAACCGGACCCTCCCCTGATAACGGGGTCAGAGACCCTGAAGGCAGTGGTATCCGTGATGAGCCTGCCTGTAGAGGAGGGCAACGCTCTGCTGAGGCAGGTTATCCAGGAGGTCAGAGCAAGGACGCCCCGGCCGGGAAAGAAATCAGCCAGAATTCTGGTGTGGGGTCCGGTTTTTGATAACACCGCCATCATCGATCTAATTGAGAGCCTCGATGCCTATGTCGTGATGGATGATACCTGCGTTGGCAGCCGGGCCTACTTTGACGATGTTCCACAAACTGATGATCCTTTGGAAGGATTGGCCCATCACTATCTGGCGGACCTCAAATGTCCCCGTACTTTCAGGGAAAAAGACTTCGGGTCCATCCGCAAAGATTATCACGCCGATATAGAGTCCAGATTTGGTTACCTCGGTGATTTTGTCAGAGACTGGAAGGTCGATGGAGTGGTGCTCCTGGCGCCACTTTATTGCGATGCTCATGCTTACGAATTACCGGCCTGGAAGGACTACCTCACCGAGAAAGGCATACCCTCTATCTATCTGGAGCATGATTACAGTCGGGCCGCCCTGGGACAGTTGAGGACCAGAGTCCAGGCTTTCCTGGAAATGATTGAAAAATAGGGAGACGGTCATCTATTACGCGGGCATAGATATAGGTTCAACCATGACTAAAGCGGTCATCCTGGAAGAAGCCATCGTCGCTTCAGTCATCGGCCGTACCGGTCCGGAGCACCGCCGGTTGGCGAATGAGGTTATGGAAGAAGCCTTATCCAGGGCCAGGGTGCCGTTTAGCAATATTGCCTATGTGATAGCCACCGGTTACGGGAGGATCAACGTCCCCTTTGCTGATAAGCAGATTACCGAGATATCCTGTCATGCGCTGGGAATTCAGAGCCTTTTCCCGAACGTGCGTACTGTCATTGATATAGGTGGACAGGACTCCAAAGGCATAAAGATAGCCAACCACCGGGTAGCGGACTTTGTCATGAATGATAAATGCGCTGCCGGGACAGGCCGCTTTCTGGAGGTCATTGCGGAAGCTCTGGGGGTAAAAATCACTGAAATGGGAGACCTTTCACTGCGCTCAAAACAAAAACTTGAGATAAGCAATATGTGTACTATTTTTGCGGAGCAGGAGGTTATCTCCTGCCTGAGTGAGGGGAAATTAATAGAAGATATTATCGCCGGATTGCATACCTCCATTGCCAGCCGTATTATTTCCATGGTCGAAAGAATTAAAATCGAGAAGGACGTCGTTGTTACCGGGGGAGGAGCCAAGAATATCGGGCTGGTGAAAGCGATAGAGCAAAAGCTGGGATTCCCCGTTTTGACGCCGCCCGAGCCGCTGATTACCGGAGCTTTAGGAGCGGCCTTGCACGCCAAATCACTGGTGGAAAAGGCCAGAATTAAGGGGACCACTCTGGAAAGAAAGGAGCGCCGCCTGGAACGCGCTACCTTCTTCAACGGGGAAGCCCATTAATACTTTAAGATTCGTCTATTATTATCGGTGAGAAAAATAATGGCTTACGCAGCAGGGATTGATATCGGTTCCAGCTTCAGTAAAATTGTCGTCCTGGATAATCGGAATCTGGTAATAGCGCGAAGCGTGCTGACCACATCCGGCAGCTACCGGAGCACTTCAGAGCGGGTGGTTGAGGAAGGGCTCAAAAAGGCCGGATTAGGACTGGAAGCCCTGGTCAATCTGGTAGCGACCGGCATCGGAGCTGCCAGCGTTCCCTTTCCAAACCAGCCTGCGACGGAAGCCTCCTGCGCCGCCAGGGGAGTCAATTTTCTCTTTCCAGGCGCCAGAACTGTGATTGAAATCGGTGGACAGTCCTCCCGAATTATTGGCTTAACAGAAAAAGGAAAAGTGACAGATTATGTAACCAGTGAAAAGTGTGCCGGTGGCAACGGGCGCTTCCTGCAGGTGATTGCCCGGGTACTCAAAGTAAAATTGGAGGATATCGGAGAAATTTCTCTCAAATCCAGGAACAGAGTTATCTTCACCACCGGTTGTGCTGTTTTCTGCGAGTCGGAAGCCATATCCCGGGTAGCCGAGGGAGCCTTAAAAGAAGATATCCTGGCAGGTGTGCATTACTCTATTGCCAATAAAATAGCGGGCCTGTTGGGTAGGGTAACACTACAGAAAGAATGTGTCATTATCGGTGGCGGTGCCAGGGACCGCGGCCTGGTTAAGAGTATAGAAGAGGCAGCGGGTATCGAGTTGAGAGTGCCCGAAGAACCCGGGACGACCATCGCGCTGGGTGCCGCCCTGATTGCCCGGGATAAAAATTCAGGCAAAAGGGATAGTTAAAAGAGGATTCCTCCGGTAAGCCTTGAGAAGCTTCAATGCCCCTTGAAAACAGGCTCCCTTTTCTCTATGAAAGCTTTCATGGCTTCTTTAAAGTCCTCTGTCATGAAGACCACGCTCTGTGCAGCGGCCTCATGATTCAGGGTTGTCAGCAAGTCCATGCCAAGTGATTGATTGAGGGACGCCTTGGTCATCCCGATAACCAGGGGAGACGCTTTAGCCAGGGTCCTGGCCAACTCCCGGGTGGTCTTCTCTAACTGGTCTTCAGGGACCACGCAGCTCACCAGGCCTATCCTGTCCGCTTCCTGGGCATCCACCGTCTTACCGCTGTAGAGCAGATAATTGGCCTTGGCCGGGCCCACCAAACGGGGTAAAAAATAAATTGCCCCAAAGTCAGGGTGGGCCGCTCGCAAGACATAAGGCTCGATAAATTTGGCTTTCTCCGAGGCGACGATAATATCGCAGGAAAGGGCCAGGTTGCAGCCGCCGCCGACAGCGAAACCATTCACGGCTGCAATCACCGGTTTAGGCATATTTTTGAGGGACATAATTAATTGTGTGGCTGAATCCCCCAGGTTCATGGCAGCCGCCGGGTCGCTGATTCTGAAATCCGGGGCGTTCAGTTCGGCGCCCGAGCAAAATGCCCGGCCCGTACCGGTAAGGATTACAGCTCTAACCCTGGCATCTTGACTTACTTCTGAGCAGGCCCCTATCAGCTCGCCAACTACCTGGGAGTTTAAGGCATTCATTTTCTCAGGACGATTCATCCTGATGGTGGCAAATCCTTCTTCTCTGGTTAGTATCAGAGTTTTATAGTCCATTGCGCTTGCTCCTTGTTTGTTTTATTGCCTTGCCGCAACCGGGTTTTCGGGACCTCGCGGATATCCCAAGGTAATCAAAGAAGATTTCCGTCAAGCTGAAAATCGCGGGCAGGATTTACACTGGTGCATTGGAATTAATAGGTATGATAGGCTCTCCGATGAATATTGTCAACGACGGCTGCCCGGATTCGCGTTGACAAATTTTGGTTCAAGGTCTATTATAGCTACAATATTATTCGGTATACATATATGTATACCTACCTCACCCTGCAATGGCATTTGTAGGTTCAAACTCAGGAATGGCGGAGGTGATAGCTTGAAAGCATTGGAGAATATCAGGGTACTGGACTTGACCCGACTGGCGCCGGGGCCTTTTTGTACCATGATACTGGCAGATATGGGGGCAGAGGTACTGAGAATACAGGAACCCGGTTCCCCCGGGGGGCGCAGAGCTGCGCAGGCGGGAAAGGCCGGTACTGACATGCCCCAAATAGTTATGGCAGGCGATTCGCCCTATGCCGCCTACCAGCGCAATAAAAAAAGCCTGGCTCTCAATCTTAAGATGGAGGAAAGCCGAAAAATCTTCTACCAGCTTGCCAGGCAAGCGGATGTGCTGGTAGAAGAGATGCGCCCCGGAGTCAGCAAACGTTTAGGCATTGATTACGGAACCTTACAA
>JAGDMY010000006.1 GCA_017860765.1 Chloroflexota bacterium
GTCATATTATCGTGGTAATTAGGGAGATATTTTTTCAGCATTTCTTTATTATTGCCATAACCGCCAGCTGCCATGATAACGCTTTGGGCGTTGACCCTGACCTGACCATCCTTATTTTCAGCCAAAACGCCGGCGGCATTGCCATCCTCATCGCGCAGTATTTTTCTGGCACGGGTGCGAGTGAGTATTTTTACGCCCAGGTCTTCACAGTGCTTACGCATCAATCTAATCAGCTGGGGACCGCGGCCTTCTATGGAATGTCTCACCAACGGCGCCTGATTGGGGTACATGGGCAGAAGGGAAAAATTGACTCCTTGTGCTTCCAGCCAGCGAATAGTGTCTCCGGACTTATCGATAAAAGCCCGCACAATCCGGGGGTTAATGCCAGACCAGTGGGCCCATTCCATGGCTATCTTAAAAAAATCATCCCGGCGGGTATCGAACCAGGCCCGTTTTTGCACCGGGCTCTCGACGCCAAAAATATCGTGGGCCATGGCCGTGCTGCCTCCGGGAGAGCCCATTTTTTCGAGCAATATAACCTTACGGCTGCCATTCTCTACAGCGGACGACGCGGCCGCCAGACCAGCGCCGCCACCACCTACAATCACCACATCAGATTGAAGATTGGCGCTTTTCCCGTTTTCCTGAGAAGTCATAGCAAATTGCCTCCTTTTGTGGCCCCTGTATTTCAATACCGGTCGAAAACCTGTCTTTCCTCATCGGTTAAACCGGCTTTAAAGGTTTTCAGCTTTTTCTTGCCTTTGGCGGTAATCGAGGCGACTCCATCCTTTATTTTCAGATATCCCATTAGATACAGCTCATCAGCCAGTATCTCCAGTATTATGGGGCTGAGGGGAGGATAGATTCCCTCTATTTGCTGTTTGGTAAAGGTCTTGATGAGTCCCCTGGCTTTTACTTCTCCTCTGGCCGACAGCTTGCTCAGGATAGCCATTTGTCTTCTAAAATAAGGCGTATCGTATCCCCCGCCGGAGATGTCAAAAGCCTCCAGCTTCATCAGCATGGAGCTTCTGTGGTCCGGGCAAAGTACGGTAAAGTCTTTCATGAAATTCCTGACCTTATGGGGAGGCCACTTAAAGGCATCGGGGTTGATCAAGGCCGCCATACTATATTTAGGCGCCTCAATGGTCTTGAGGACGTTCCTGAAGCCCAGCCCATCGTATTTTTTCATGCCGGGATCAGGGACGCTCACCGAGCAGTGCCAGAAAGGGTAATAGCAGGCAAAATCTATCGCCCGGGGGCCAGCCTGGTGCAGCCAGGCCACTTTGGTGGCGATAAGCGGCCACATATCCGGGCAAAGGCTGCCGATATATTTTCCTCCATCGAAAATAACTTCATCGCCGATTTTGTGGCCCATGTGGCAGGGATATTTGCTGATATCTCCCAGGAAATCTATAACCGTTGCCTTGACTTGAAACATTGGTCACCCCTTCTTTATATTTTTACTAATGCCGAAAATTCCCTGCACGTCATCAAATCCCTGGACCCTCTATCCCCCCAGAAATGCCTTGATAACATATTCATCGTTCATGAGGTCTTTAGTTTTGCCTTCCATCACGATTTTCCCCACCTCCAGCAGATAAGTTTGCTCGGTGAGACTGAAAGCCAGGCCGGCATTTTGTTCTACCAATAACACGCTAATCCCATCCCTGTTAATGTCGGTGATAGCCTCAACCAGCCTTTCCACCATCAGTGGAGCCAGTCCGAGTGAAGGTTCGTCCATTAAGAGCAGCCTGGGTCTGGCCATCAAAGCCCTGGCGATGGCCAGCATTTGTTGCTCGCCGCCGCTTAAGGTCTCCGCCCGCTGGTTGTGTCTCTCCTGCAATATGGGGAAGCGCTGCCAGACCTTTTCCAGGTCAGACCTGATCCCCTCGGTGTCTCTTCTTAAATATGCCCCCATCTTGATGTTTTCGCTAACGCTCATATAACGAAATAGCTTGCGTCCTTCCGGCACCTGAATAAGGCCACGTCTTACGATAGCATGATTGGCGATACCATCTATCCTTTGATTATTGAACCAGATTTCACCCGTCCCGATATGGATTAGCCCGGAGATAGCCCGCAAGATGGTGCTTTTACCGGCCCCATTAGCTCCAATCAGACCGGTAATAGTACCCTCACCTACCTCCAGGCTGACATTCTTGACTACTTCAGCCTTGCCATAATTGACATTAATCCCCTTCAGGCTAAGCAGCATTTCTCTTGGCTCCCAGATAAGCTTGAATCACATCTTTGTTCCTCTGAATCTCCTCACAGGTTCCCCGGGCGATTTCGGTGCCAAAATTAAGCACCAGCAGCCTATCGCAGGTGGACATTACCGCTCGCATATTATGCTCAATTAACAGCACGCCGGTTCCTTCTGCCCGGATTTGCCTTATCAACTCCAGGGTATGGCCGACCTCCTGGACGTTCATACCCGCCAGGGGCTCGTCCAGCAACAACAACTTGGGTTTAGCTGCCAGGGCGACCGCAATTCCGAGCAGCTTTTGGTGTCCGTGTGACAGGTTTCGAGCCAGTTCATCTTTCTTGTCCTGAAACCCCAGAAATTGCAGGATTTGCATGGCATTTTCCCGGGCTGATTGCTCTTTTTTCCGATAGGGTCGGGTTTTAAATATGGATTCAATGAAACCGATCCTGGCCTGCAGGTGGGAGGCTATTTCCACGTTTGCCAGGACTGTGAAATCGTGGTAAATCCGGTCCAGCTGGAAGGTCCGCACAATGCCCATTCCAGCTATCGCATGAGGCGGCTTCCCGGTAATATCTCGGCCTTCAAATAATATTTTCCCGCTGGTGGGTTTTAAAAAACCGGTTACGAGATTGAAAAAGGTAGTCTTGCCGGCCCCATTTGGGCCAATTACTCCCACCAGCTCTTTTTGGCCGACATTGAAATCAACATTATTAATCGCGACCAGGCCCTTAAAATGTTTGCTCAGTTGTCTAGTCTCCAGCATGCGCTGCCCTTCCCTTAAAAATGTTCCTCAACGAGAACCGCAGATACTGGGGTATAGTGACAAGACCGCCGGGCAATAAGAACACTACCAGATATAATACTGCGACAAAAAAGAGGGGCTGGTACTCCTTAAAAGCCCTGAAGGCTTCGGGAACGATGGTTAAGACCACGGCCCCGATAATTGCACCCGCAAATCTGTTGGGGCCGCCCACTATAACATAAATTATGATATAAATGCTGGGGAAAATTCCGAAAGAGTCAGGAGTAATCACCGTTAAATAATGCGCATCGAATCCCCCTGCCACACCGGCAATAAAACACCCGATGCAGAAAATGGCGACCTTATATTTCGTAACATTGATGCCTGTGCTGGACGCCAGAGCTTCGTCCTGGGCTATCGCCTTAAAGGTCTTGCCGACATAGGACTGATCGAGGCTGTAAAGGAAAACCAGCACGATCAACATTACTATCGAAATGAAATAGAAATTGGCCGCCCTGGTGGCGAAATCGATATTAATACCCAGAATCGATATCTTATTGAGGGCGGGGATACCTATAATGCCCGATGTACCCCCCGTTACTGATCTGAACTCGGTCAGTCCTAAACTGATAAAAACCCCTAAAAATAAAGTCAGCATGGCTAAATATAGCGTTTTAACCCGGGTAACGGGGAAAGCGATGATGATCGCCAGCAGCGCTGCCACTAACCCGCCCAATACCATTCCGGCATAAGCCGAAAAACCCAATTTCATTACCAGTATGGCGCAGGTATAGGCTCCCACGCTCATAAAACCGGCATGACCAAGGGAGATTTGCCCGGTAGTGGTAATGGCGCGCAGGCTGGAGGCCAATATTACATTGACTACGCATAATATTAAGACATGAATGTAATATCCATTACCTCTTACTATGGTGGGCAGTGAAAAGATAAAGGCCAGTAAAACCACATAGGCGATAATCCGGCTTATCTTCATGCTTATTCCTGAATCAATTTCCAGACCGCTATTTCAATCGTGTCCCAGAAGCCCGGTGGGACGGATAAATAGAATAATAATAATGATGGCAAAGCTTATCATGCTGGCAATTGTAGTATCGGCATATAGCGGGATTATACCCGCTAACAAACCCAGGAATATCCCACCGATAACGGCTCCCGGGATACTTCCCAGTCCACCCAGAATAATTACTGCGATTCCCTGGGCCATGGCAAATGAACCCATAACCGGTTCCACCCGCTGGAAAATAGACCCCATCAACGCCCCGGCGATTGCCGCTAGAACGCACCCTATACTCATGCTCAGACCGGAGATACGATTAACATCGACCCCCTGCAAAATAGCCCCCTCCGGCTCCTGGGAAACTGAAACCATAGCCTGGCCCAGCCTGGTTCTCTTGATAAATAAAAATAGCAAAATCGTCAAAACCAGACCGACAATTACCGCCAGAGCTCTGTCCCAGGAGATTTTGGCCCCCAGCAAGGACACTATTCCCGGAATCATGGTCGGCAATGATTTGGTCTGGGTACCAAATCCCACCGAAGCGATCGTCTGCAGCAGTAAGATAAGGCCAATAGCCACGATAATACTGGATTCCACCCGGCCGCGGAACGGACGGAATAAATACTTTTCAATGAAAATGCCTACTATGCCCAATATCACAACCGACAGCACAAATGATAGAAACAGGTTCAGGCCGAAGACGACTGCAAAAAAGTAGACACAGTAAGCTGAAATCATATATATCTCACCGTGGGCGAACTGTACGATCCGCATGATGCCGAAAATGAGGGTTAGTCCCAAGGCAACCAGGACATATATAAAGCCCATTACCAGCCCGTTAAAGATACTTTGTACCAGAGCTTCCATCTCACCGCCACTCCCTGATCCAGTCAGGGTATTACGTTTATAATATCGAGATACCCATGGGTAAGACGGAGGTCGGAATTACCCTGATCTCACCCATGGGCTCTGCCTGGTAAAAATCCGGAGTCTTTTTCAGGTGTATCCTTAGGGACTAATCCCTGCATCAGGGAATAAAGGAATCAAACCAGCCCTGCAACACTATTTGCCCCTGCTTGAATATGCTAACCGGGGCGGGACCAAAGACCATATGGTTGATGCCCCAGGTTTTCCCACCACCCATTTTGGCGGGTCCGCAGGCGGTGTCAAGGGTCTGGATCCCCTCCCAGGCTTTAGCCACCGTGGCAGGATCTAAACTCTGGGCTTTTTGCAGAACCTGAGACAAAACATAGATCGAGTCCCAGGACTGAGTCCCATCTGGATCAAATTTAGTTTTAAATTTAGCCTCCCAGCGTTTCAGGATCTCCTGGACCATGGGTGGCATGTTCGGTCCGTAGGGGTCAAAAGACGAGTTAATAAAATCATTGGCTGCGTCTTTACCCATTATCTGGACTAAAACATTAGGATCGCCGGGGATGGCGGCAATGATAGGCCCTTTATAACCCAACTCCCGCGCTTGTTTCACACTACCAGCGGTATTGTTGGGCAATTTGAGGCCCTGGTCTACCGCGTCTGGATTCATGGATATCATCTTGGTCCACTGAGGATAATAGTCCGAAGCTTCCCACGGGTGGGTTATCGGGTCGAGCGTGGTTAACCCGCGCGATTTAGCAATCATCATGGATAAGTCTCCTACCGCCCGCGCTCCCGGTTCATCTTCGACCAGGTAGCCCATGGTCTTGATACCCTGATATTTATCCAGCAGGACCTGGTAAAGTATAGGTACCGGCGCCGCGAAGGAATAGTGGGAGGTGAAGTAGAGAGGCCTATCAGCATGCATGACATCGGTATAGGTGGCAATATAGAGGACTTTGGCTTTCTCGGTTACCGAGGCCACGGAATCGGCCTGCACCGGAATTACGCAGCCGATCACAAATTTCACCTGATCCTGTTCGACCAGCTTGGTGGCCGCGTCGATCGAACCCGGGGGTGTCCCTTTATTATCTGCCACATCACCTACCAGGAGATACTTTTCACCATTGATGGTGATGCCGCCCTTTTCATTTACCCAATCAATAGCCATCAAGGCGCAGTCCCTTTCCATAATTTGATGAGGGGAATCGGGGCCGGTCAGGCCATAGATAATACCTACCTTAATGGTCTTGGCCGCTGGCGGGGCTGGGGCCTGAGTAGGTTGGGGGGCCTGGGTGGTCGGTTGTGGGGGTGGAGGTGCCGGCGCAGGGGCCTGTGTGGTGGGTGCGGGTGGGGGTGCCGCCGTCGTTGGAGCTGGCGCCGGTGCTGCCGGTTTAGTCGGCGACGCCGTAGGCTGGGCACAACCGGCCAATATCAGAGCGGTTAACAGGGCAATTATCACGGGGACCAGAAATGATTTTTTCACCTTTTATTCCTCCTTACTCATATGCAATCAGCATATGCGATTTTAGTTAGAAGTAATCAACCTCACCACCCAATAATTAACACATAAACCATGGACGGTAAATAGATTTGTCAGGTGATCGGTTTAATATTCTTTCCGGTTACGGAGGACTAATTGGTCAACTGTTCCCTTTATTTGTCTCTATAGACTAATTGATTCGAGATCTCCAGGGCGCAGTTCTTGACATCGGGGACTATCTCCAGCATGTGTCTCCGAGTCAGGCGAATGGTTGGCCCCAGAACGCCGATGGCTGCTAAAGTCTTGCCTTCACCGTCTTTAATCCCCGCAGCCACGCTCCTGATGCCCAGAAAGTATTCCTCATCATCGAAGGCGACGCCTTCTTTGGCCACCACCATCAGATGTGTCTTTAGCTGGTTAACTTCCGTTAAGGTATTAGCCGTATACGCTTTTAGTTCTGTTGAATGCAAATAGTTCTCTAATTCCTCTTCTGTCATCGCCGCCAGAAAAGCTTTTCCAATTGCCGTGCAATACAGAGGAAAACTGCTTCCTTCATCCGGCACTATGCGGAGTGGATGACTTGCCGGGACCATTTCGCAATAGTCCGCGATATTCCTGTCCAGAATCGACAGCATCACGGATTCCCGGGTAAGTTGAGAGAGTTTAATCATATAGGGCATCGCCATATTGCGGATGGTATTTCTCTTCTTAATAAGGCCGCTGAAATCCAAAAACCTCATTCCCAGAGAATATTTGCCCCTGGCCTTATGTTGTCTCAGGTAGCCCCGGCTGGCCCAGGCGGTAACAATTCTGTCCACTGTCGCTTTATCCAATCCGGAGAGTTGGGCCAGTTCGGACAAACGCATTTCGTCTTCGCCATTGAGAAACAGTTCCAGGACATCAATGGCCTTATTCAATGACTTCATTTATCCCCAATTTCCGGTAAAACAATGATTTCATAGTGTAATACAATTGAATTTGTTTGTCAACGAACCTTTAACCCCTTTAAAATCATTGTGTTTTAACTCCCAATGTGCGCAGAAAAGGGCTTTTTAACCTCATATCAGGCATTGACAATTTCGATTCAGGTCATTATAATTTGTGTCATATTTTGATATTCCCTTTTTGTAATTTGAAATTAAGCTCTTTTTCTTTTTTATAATTCCCCATTGAATTAGACCCGGGATACTGGAAAAACTGTCTGGCATTGTCGCTATGGATAGTCTGTAACCCAATCGTTTTCCCTGTGTGTGGAAATTAAAGGAGGGTCAGCGGGAATGGCAGTAAAGAAAAAATCGGCGACCGTTCACCGGGTTGGAAATCCAGGGTATGCAAAACTGCGGCTTAAGGAGAAAACCGTCCTCAAATCTCTCGGGCAATGCTCGTTTACAGCCAATAGCGATCCCTCCGCCGTAGATGTCAAAGATGGCAGAATTATCCGGGTCCGTCCTCACCATTATGATGAAAAATATACCCGGGAAGAGATTAATCCCTGGAAGATTGAAAAGAACGGTCGGGTCTACGAGGTCCCTCTGAAGAATTTAATTGCCCCCTACCAGCTGGCTTACAAGAAGCGGGTTTATTCGCCCAACCGGATTAAGTATCCTTTAAAAAGAGTAGACTGGGATCCCGCTGGCGAGAGACACACCGAGAATCGGGGAAAGAGCCCATATCAGAGAATCTCCTGGGAAGAAGCCACCAGTTTGGTAGCCGCCGAAATTAAACGGGTCAGAACAGCCTACGGCCCCTACGCGGTGCTTTGCCAGGGGGATGGCCACGGGGAAACCAAGACTATCCATGGTCCTCATGCCTGCCAGATGCTGCTCATGGAGATGATCGGAGGATATACCTTGACAGTCCGCAACCCGGATAGCTGGGAAGGATGGTACTGGGGCACCGAGCACATGTGGGGAGGCTGGCTGGACTGCGGGCATATGCGACCTACGGATAATTTGCTCAACGATATTACCCAGCATAGCGAGCTAATAGTGCACATCGGGGCTGACCTGGAGACTAATACCTGGGGGTTCGGCAGCCAGTTCCCGACCGGCATCCTGTATTACTGGACCGGGATCGGCAAGCAGCAGATATTTATCAGCCCGGACCTGAACTATGCCGCGGCCGTACATGCTGATAAATGGATTCCCATACTTCCCAATACCGACGCAGCCTTATTGCTGGCCATCGCTAATATCTGGATAAACGAGGGGACCTTTGATAAGGCCTACGTAGCTACCCATGTGGTGGGTTTTGACAAATTCTCGGACTACGTTATGGGCAGGGAAGACGGGGTGCCCAAAACAGCGGAATGGGCTTCTGCCAAATGCGGTGTGCCTGAATGGACGATAAAGGCCCTGGCCCGGGAATGGGGCCGCAAGACAGCTTCCACCATTCATTATTACGGGGGCTCTTACATCAGGGGTCCTTACTCGCATGAACCTGCCAGGCTGGAGGCCTGTCTGCTCGGTATGCAGGGCCTGGGAAAGCCCGGCGTCCATCAATATACTAAAATCATGGGCGGAGACCATGCCCCGATGCCGGATACTCCCCGCCCGGTGAAATCGGTTGGCTCCGAATTTCAAAAAGCTATCTGGCCGGGTTTCCTGCAGTTGTTCAGCAAATCCAGGCAGCTTATCCCCAAAACCCTGGTTCATCAGGCTATTTTAAATCCACCACTGACCTTCTGGGGCAGCACGGGCCAGTTTATCAAAACTGAAGACCAGTTCAAGAAGTACACCTATCCTATTCCTGCGGAAGAGGGTGGCTCCGAGTTCCATATGATCTGGATGGATAATCCCTGCCGGACCACCTGCTGGAATGGAGGCTACCGCACGGTGGATGCTTTCCGCAGCCCCAAGATTGAGTGTATTGTCGTCCAGCATCCCTGGATGGAAAATGATACCGTCATGGCCGACATTATTTTGCCTACCAATACCAAATTCGAAGAGGAGGATATCGCAGAGCTGCATAAATCGCCGCTGAAGGGTCTGGCTATTGAAGAGCGGGCTATTGAACCCATCGGAGAGTCCTTGAGTGATTACGAGGCGGTCGCCGAAGTAGCCCGAAAGTTCGGCCTGTATCAAGAATATACCCGCGGAACGACTGTCCGGGAAAAAATAAAGCTGGGCTTCGAGAATTCCGGCCTTACGGACCTTATCACCTGGGAAAAATTTAATGCAAACAAATACTTCATTACCCCCACCGCTGCGGACTGGCAAAAGGACCCTCCCGGTTTGCGGCCTTTTTACGAGGATCCCATCAAACATCCCCTGGAAACCCCTACCGGAAAGCTGGAATTCTACTCGCAGAAGCTGGCGGAGGCTTTCCCGGATGACCAGGAGAGACCTCCCTCTCCCAGATGGATTGAGAAAGGCCCCAGTCATGATGAGAGGCTTTCCAGCCCCAGGGCCCAGAAATACCCGCTCCTGCTGCTGACCAATCACCCTCGCTGGAGGACTCATGCTCAGAGCGATGATATCAGCTGGCTGCGGGAAATCCCTACCTGCAAGGTCAAGGGTTGGGACGGATATATGTATGAGCCGGTCTGGATTCACCCGCGTGATGCCGCGGCCAGGGGGATCCAAAGCGGAGATATCGTGAAATTATTTAATGAAAGGGGTGTGGTGCTGGGAGCGGCCATCGTCTGGGAGCGGATCATGCCCGGGGTGGTCTCCCAGGACCACGGCGCCAGGGCAGATATGATAGCGGCGGGTCCTGAAATTTATCTTGATCGGGGAGGGGCCAATAACCTGATCTCCCCTGAAAACGGCACTTCTCAGAATTGCTGGGGTCAGGCTACCAGCGGTTATTTGCTGGAGGTGCAGAAAGTCACCATGGCAGAAATGGAAGGATGGAAGATAAAATATCCCGCGTCTTTTGCCAGAGAATACGACCCGGCGTCCGGTCTACGTTTTAACGCCTGGGTTGTTGTAGGAAAGAAGGAGGCAGGAAGATGATTAAAGAGGAGCAACTGATAGAATTGGTCGGCCCCGGCAACGTCAGCCATGACCCGGCCAGGCTGCAGGAATACTCCGCAGATATGAGTTTCGTAGATAAGGTCAGGCCTGAATATGTGGTTAAAGTTAAAAACCCTGAATCTATCCAGAAACTGGTGCTCCTGGCCCGGGCGACTTCCACGCCTCTGGTGCCTGTCAGCTCAGGTCCGCCCCATTTCCGCGGTGATACTGTTCCCAGCGCTGGAGGTTCCGTCATTGTGGATTTAAGCGGAATGAAAAAAATACTCTGGATCAACCGGGAGAACCGGGTAGCGATGGTTGAGCCTGGAGTTACCTTCGCTGAGCTTATACCGGCTGTGGCCAAAGCGGGATTAAGGCTGAATATGCCCTTAATGCCGCGTAAATCAAAGTCGGTCATGGGCAGCATGCTGGAAAGAGAGCCGGTCATCATGCCCATTTATCATTGGGACGTGGCAGACCCTCTGGCCTCTACCGAGGTCATTTTTGGCACCGGAGACCTTTTTCGGACCGGGTCTGCCGCCGGTCCGGGCACCCTTGAGGAACAGCGGGCGGCGGGGGGTGCCCAAAAGGAGGCGGCCGGGCCATCTTCAGCGTCCTGGTACCGGATGATCCAGGGTTCACAGGGCACTATGGGCATCGTCACCTGGGCGGCTACCAGATGCGAGATCCTGCCCCGGCGGGAGGAGCCCTTCTTCGTTGGTTCATCCCGCTTAGACAATCTCCTGGACACCGTCCACTGGCTCATTCGGTTGAGATTGGTGAATGAATGTTTGATATTAAATAGCAGTGACTTTGCAACCCTGATGGCGGGCAAAGAGAAGCCCTTTTCCAGCCTGAAGAGCGAACTCCCCGCCTGGATACTCTTTTTCAATGTCGTGGCTTATGATTACCTGACGGAGGAAAGGTTAAAGGGACAGATGCTGGACACGCAGGACCTGCTCCAGCGGTTGAATATGAAAACCTCCCGCAGCCTGGGTGGTATCTCGGTTTTTGCATTTCTTGAGGCGGTGCGTCAGCCATCTGCAGAGCCTTACTGGAAGCTGCGACGTCAGGGAGGATGCGAGGATATCTTCTTTATTACCACTTATGATAAGCTGGCCGGAATTATTGAGGCCATGTCAGCCGCGGCGCAGAGCCGGGGATATCCCGTTTCAGAGATGGGCATTTATCTTCAACCGATTGTCCAGGGCGTTAACTGCCACTGTGAATTCAATCTGCCCTATGATCCGGAAAACCTTCAGGACTCGCAGCGGGTGAAAGACCTGGCGGCAAGCTGCATCAAACCGTTGATGGCCCGGGGGGCTTTTTTCTCCCGTCCCTATGGTGAAGCTGCCCGGGTGGTCCTGGAGGCCGATGCCTCTGCCGTTATAGCTTTGAAAAAAGTCAAAGCCATTCTGGACCCCGCTAATATAATGAACCCCGGCAAACTCTGCTTTTAGCAGAGCGAAGGACTTTAAGGAGATAGAAAGATGCCGTTAGAAGATTATCGCAGTGATATGGAAACCTGTTGCCGCTGTTCAGCCTGCAAATTCATTCCCCTGGAAAAGGTTACGGGATACGATAATGTGAATGTCTGCCCCAGCATCAGCCGCTTCAATTTTCATGCCTACTCCGGTGGCGGCAGGCTGGGGTTTGGCCTGGCATTATTGCGGGGCAGGCTGGAGTATACCGATAAACTGCTGGAGGTAGTCTATAACTGCCAGGTGTGCGGGGCCTGTGATATTTCCTGCAAATATGCCATGGACATGGAGGTCCTGGAGCCCCTTTATGAAATTCGCGCCGACTGCGTCAGGAACGGGCATACCCTGCCTGTCCTGGACAAACTGGCCGCCAGCCTGCGCCAGCAGGGGCCAATGGTGCTGGGCGCCAAGGCTAAACCCGGGGAATGGGCTGAGGGCCTTTCGGTCAAAGACTATACCCGGCAGAAAACTCAGGTGATATATCATGCGGGCTGTCTGACCCGGAACCAGGCGGACCGCTGGAAAACGGCACAGACAACCCTCTCCATCCTGCAGAAAGCGGGTGTGGATGTTGGCATAGCTAAAACCAATGAACCCTGCTGCGGGGGGCGGGCTTACCAGATGGGGTACCAGGCGGATGCCCTGGACCAGGCCAGAAGAAATCTGGAACTCTTCGCCAAAGCCGGCGCTCAGGTCCTGGTCACCGGCTGCGCCAGCTGCTATCAAGCTTTCAAGGTTTTGTACGACAAATTTGGGCTGCAGACCGGGATGCAGGTGTTGCACACCAGCCAATATTTGGCCGGGCTTATTCAAGAGGGGAAACTTAAGCCCCGCAAAAAAGTGGCCGCCAAGGTCACTTATCATGACCCCTGCTATCTGGGGCGTTTGGGAGAGCCCTTTATCCACTGGCAGGGGAAGCAGAGGGAAAAGCATATGCGCCTTTACGATCCTCCGCGGATTTTCAGGCGGGGGACCAAAGGCATATATGAACCTCCGCGGGAGATCATTCGATCGATTCCAGGGATAAAGCTGGTGGAAATGGAGAGAATCAAGGAGTATGCCTGGTGTTGCGGTGCCGGGGGAGGCGTCAAGGAATCTAACCCGGATTTCGCCCGGTGGGCGGCGGCCGAGAGAATGCGGGAAGCCGGGTCCACCGGCGCTGAAATACTGGTCACTGCCTGTTCGCGCTGTATGGACAACTTCCAGGGTGCACTTAAAGACCACCAAAACCATCTTGAGGTCTGGGATATCGTCGACTTATTAGGGAAAACGATATAAAAGAGGGAGTAAATGGCTATGAATAGAGAGCAATACCTGGCCTTTGAGGATATTGTGGGTCCGGAAAATATCTCGGACGACCCGGTAATACTGGATGCCCTGGCCTGGAGGTCGGGCATGATGTCGCCGTCCCAGGAGTTTATCCCCCGCTATGCAGCTATGATACTACCACGGGATACCGCGGAAGTACAGGCTATAGTGAAACTGTGTAACAAATTCAAGGTCCAGTTCAAAGCCTCCAGCACCGGCTGGGGAGTTTATTGTGATCCCAAGGGTGCGGGCGTGATTAAATTGGACTTGCGCCGCATGAATAAGATCATTGAGATCAACGAGAAGAACCTGTACGCGGTGGTGGAACCCTATGTTATCAGCGCTCAATTGCAGGCTGAATTGATGAAAAGAGGGTTGAACTGCAATATCAACGGGGCAGGCAGCATCACTTCCGCCATGCCTCTGGCAGCCCATGAGGGGATCGGGCATATGAGTCAAGCCTGCAGCTTTGGTGAGCGCAACCTGCTGGCAGTGGAATGGGTTACCCCCGAAGGAGATGTGGTCAAGATAGGTTCATTCGGGTCTATCGGCGAGTGGTTTTCCGGGGATGGACCGGGGCCTTCCTTGAAAGGAGTAATCCGGGGCAATGTAGTCCCCCTGGGTGGACTGGGTGTCTTTACCAAAGCAGCCACCAAGGTATACCATTGGCCGGGCCCCGCTACCCTGGCGTTGGAGGGATATTCTCCAAGCTATAACCTCCGGGAACCTCTGGCCAACTTCCTGATCCGGTTTCTCCACTTTTCAGGTGAGGAGGGCAGGGCAGCGGCCGTTCGCAAGATCGGGGAAAGCGAGATCGGTCTGGTCTTAATGGGATTCAATGCTCAAATGGTGGCCTCCAATATTGGCACCAGCAACGAAGAAGAAGTCCAATTAGCCGAGCAATTCCTCAAAGAGGTCAAAGGGCCGGGTTTTGCTCTGGCCATCGCCGGCAACTCGCCGCGGGATTTTGATTATAAGAAGCGCGCACTGGAGCAGATCATGGAGGAGACAGGGGGCAAAGCGCTGAAATATATCGAAGAAAATCCATCTGTAATGGGTAGCTACCTCTGGCGCTGCATCCGGGTGACCGCTTCCATCAGAGAAACCTTCAGGGCTACCGGAACTTTCGGCGGTGAGGTTTTCGGGACGGATGCCTACAACGTGCAGTCTAATTTTATCCAGCATTCGGTAAAGGATAAACAGGAATTGATAGACAGGGGCCTGATATATGCCGATAACGTAATCCCATTTACCACCTCGCTGGAACACGGCCAGCAAGGGCATTCCGAGGTCCTCATCCGCTATACTCCCAGCGCTGAGACCTGGCAGGGGGTCATGGAATATGTTGGTAAGGCCAACGAAAACGCCGTCAAAGGCCACTACGGCCTGCCCCACCACGTCTTTGGCGACCCCCAGCAGGATTTCTTCGGACCCAATATGTCTAACTATCACCTCTGGCTGCGGAAAATAAAAAAGACTTTCGATCCCAATGGGGTCTCGGAGTCTTCCAATTATATCACCGCCAAGGAGTAGGCTTTTCGCCTCGGTCCCCCACCTGAACATCGGGCAATAGCCAGATCTGGCGATTGCAGGAGGTGTAACAATGCTTAAAGATTATCGGGAGTACATGATTCGCTGTGCCAGGTGCTCCAACTGCAAATTCATACCCCAGGCCAGAATCAGCAGCGCCAGGTACGCCTATGCTTGTCCGAGTATCAGCAAATTCCTGTTTCATACTTATTCCGGCGGAGGCAGGTTGATTACCGCCCTGGCAATGACTGACGGCAGGATCGAGTATAGCGATAAACTGCTGGATATTATCTACCAATGCCAGATGTGCGGTGCCTGTGATATCTCCTGCAAATATAGCCTGGATATCGAGCCGCTGCAGACCATCTATGAATTCAGAATGAAATGCGTCGAGGATGGCCAGCTGCATCCCGTCCATATGGCGGTGATAGATGGACTAAGAAAAGAAGACAATATGCTGCAGAAGCCCAAGGCAGAAAGAGGAAAATGGGCTGAAGGTCTGGCTGTTAAGAATATTTATGAGCAAAAAGCCGAAGTCTATTATCATGCCGGTTGCCAGTACAGTTTTGATAGTGACCTCTGGCCGACAGCTGTAAGCGCCGTAAACCTGCTTATCCAGGCTGGTGTGGACGTCGGCATTGGCGGCAAAGAGGAAAACTGCTGCGGAGGCCGGGCATATGATCTGGGTTATTCAGGCGAGCTGACCAAGTACGCTGAAAACAATATTGAGATGCTCCGCAACTCCGGGGCCAAAACGGTGGTTACCAGCTGCTCAGACTGCTATCATGCCTTCAAGGTCCTTTACCATAAGATTGGACTGAAGGGGGATATCGAGGTATTGCACATCACCGAGTTCCTGGAACGTTTGCTTAAACAGGGCCGGCTGAAAACCATCAGAGAAATACCTGTGACGGTTACCTATCATGACCCCTGTCACCTGGGCAGATTGGGAGAAGCCTGGATCCCCTGGGAGGGCAAGATCATTACCGAACCCAGCCAGCGTTTTCGCCATGAACCGCCCAAGGTCTTCAGAAGAGGAACCTACGGGGTCTACGAGCCACCGCGCAATGTGCTCCGGAGCATTCCCGGCTTGAGGCTGGTAGAAATGGAACGTATAAAAGAATATACCTGGTGCTGC
>JAGDMY010000087.1 GCA_017860765.1 Chloroflexota bacterium
CAGAATTGAGAATTGGGAAGCCCGGCTTAAGGAGCAAGAACAGGAACTGAACGCCCTCAGCGCCGAGATCGGCAGCAGCCGCTTCAAACCGCTGGGGATTGTGAAAAACATCAACGTGCACTGGTAGTATGTTCGCTCAATAAAGGAGGACACAGCATGGGGACTAAAGGCAGACATAATGTCAAGAAACCCAAGATGACCGCGGCCCAGAAAGTTGACAAGTCGACCAAGAAACAGACCAAAAAATAGTCGCAGGTTCCCGGTTAATCGCGTAAAACAAAAGGGCGTTGTCTGGCGGCAGGCTTGGCTTAATAACTGCCAGGGGGTAGGCTTATGGAAGACGGACTTAGAGTCGGAGAGGTCATCGAATCCTGCACCACGGATTTTGCTGCTCAATGCTATGAACTTTATCAGCTGCCACCGCTGGGAAGTCTGGTTAAAGCACACTGGGATAGCGCTGCTATCCTGTACGGGGTAGTCTATAAAGCCGCGACGGCCGGTATTGAGCCGGGGAGGCGGCCGATTGCCAGGGGCCAGGATGAGCCCAATGAAGATGAAGTCTATCGCTCTAATCCTCAGCTTCTAAAGCTGCTAAGAAGCGAGTTTTCCGTTCTGGTTATAGGCTATCTGGAGGAAGGCCGAATACGGCAATATTTACCACCCAAACCGGCCCGCATCCACGGCTTTGTCCATCTTTGTACGGCGGCGGAAGTAAAACAATTCAGCCAGTCCCTGGATTTTCTCAATTTTTTGCTTAAGTCCCGATTGGACATTGGGGTTGAGGAGCTGACAGCGGCTACACTACGTCAGATGGGGAAGGTCTACGGAGTGGAAAAGCACGCCTTTCTGGTTTCCGCGGGCAAAGAGCTGGCGACCCTGCTGAGTGCTGATTACAATCAGCTCAAAACTATCCTGAAAGGACTTAAAAATGATGCCATCGCGTGAAAATTTAGAACCCCCAAGGCGTTTAGGGGTAGTTATCGAGGGCTCCCTGACTCACGGGATCGAAGTTAAACTCGATGGTTCGGCGTCAGTTGAGGATATGGCGGTGGGCCGCTATGTCACTATCCAGGGGAAAAAACGTCGCTTCTTTGGCATGATTACCGATGTTAGCCTGGGCGTAGTTGACCAGAGGATTAATGTCACCCCTGCGGATGCCTCTGAGCCCTTTTTAGCTGAAGTCTTGTCCGGCATCAGCACCTACGGAACGCTGCATATCCTGCCGATGTTGACGATCGGTACGGATGTGGTGGGTGCTGAAGGACCCCAGCCTGTCAAGACCGTGCCCAGCCATTTTTCTGCGGTAAATGTAGCTTCACAGGGGGACGTAGAGCTGGTCTTCGGCGGCGAAGATGAGAAAAAATTCTATATCGGTACGCCTCTCGATATGGAGACCAAAATTTGTTTGGACCTGGCCGAATTCGTAAAACGTTCCAACGGGATCTTCGGCAAAAGCGGGACCGGCAAGACCTTTCTTACCCGTCTCCTTCTTATCGGCATGCTCCAAAAAAGTACGGCGGTCAACCTGGTCTTTGATATGCATAATGAGTATGGCTGGGAAGGCCGCAGCGAAAGCGGGTATAAAGTCAAAGCCCTTAAGCAGCTCTTCCCGGAAAGGGTGGCGGTATTCACCCTGGATGAGGAAAGCTCGCGACGCCGCAGAGTCAGCACCGATGCCGTAGTGCGTCTGGGCTACGATGATATTGAACCGGAAGATATTGTTTTGCTCAGGCAGACTTTGAATTTGACCGAACCCGCAGTGCAGGCCACTTATCAATTGGCCCGCCGCTTTGGCGATAAAAAGTGGATTCAAGCCTGTCTTAATATGGAGAACAACGAAGAGACCCAGGCCCTGCTGAAAAACTTGAATATCCATGAAGCGACCTTCGGCAACTTAAGGCGTGGTCTGGAGGCCATCAGGCGTTTGCCTTTTCTATCTCCCACTGCCCAGGAAAACCCGGTGGAGCGTATCTTGAAATACCTGGACAGCGGCATGAACGTGGTGCTGGAGTTTGGCCGCTATACCGATTTAACAGCCTATATTCTGGTGGCCAACCTGCTCAGCCGGCGGATATATAACCAGTATCGGGAGAGGACGGAAAAAGCTTTGGGAGAAGAAGTCAAGCCTCCCAGGCCCCTGGTCATAACCATTGAGGAAGCCCATAAGTTCCTCAATCCGGAGGTTGCCAATCAGACCATTTTCGGTACCATTGCCCGCGAGATGAGAAAGTATAATGTGACTCTACTGGTAATCGATCAGCGGCCCAGCGGCATTGATGAAGAGGTGATGTCGCAGATCGGTACCAAGATTACCTGTCTGCTGGACAACGAACGGGACATTGATAGCGTCCTCACCGGGGTTTCCGGCAAGAATGAGTTGAGGAGCGTGCTGGCGCGACTGGAAGCCAAACAGCAGGTGCTTATTTTCGGTCATGCCGTGCCCATGCCGGTGGTGGTGCGTACCCGCGAATATGGTTCGGCTGAATCTTACAAGAGCCTGTTTGAGAGCAATAGGCTGGACAGCCAGCGGATAGAAAAAGAGATCCAGGACTTGTGGGGATAAGGCAACGGGGGAAGCAGAAGCTATGAAGACGATACTATCGAAACGGGATATTTTTAATCTTATTGGGGGTACACCTCCCCTGGTCGAGGACTATGTCGATCTGGAAGAGCAGCTGCAGCCGAACGGTTTCGACCTGACACTCAGGGGGGTAGCTATGATTCAGTCCGCCGGGAGAATCGGGCAGTCCAATGCTCAGCGGATGGTCTCCAGCCTGGCACCGCTGATGTTCGACAGCCAGGATTTTATGGAGTTGATCCCGGGGGCTTATGTCATTACTTACAATGAGGTTGTTCATTTACCGAAGAATGTCATGGCCCTGGGCGCCCCGCGCTCCAGCCTCCTGCGCTGTGGGGTAACGGTGCATATGGCGGTATGGGACGCCGGCTATTCCGGCCGCTCCCAGTCTCTGATGATAACCTATAACCCTCAGGGCTTTCGCGTCCAGAAAAATGCCCGCATAGCCCAGCTGGTTTTTTTTGAGATGGCGGACGATACTGAAGGTTACCGGGGGACTTATCAAGGCGAAAATACCGGCCAATGATATAGCTGGTCCTGATTAAAGCGGATATCTATACCACCAGATTTAAAGCCCTGGGCAAGATTTGGAAGGAAACCGGACCTTCTCCCAGGATCTCGCCATCGGCATGCAGGAGAAACCTCTGGGGCGAATGGATAGTAATTCGGGTATCTTTTTCTAATCTGACCTTGGGATAGTCCAGGTGGGTTCCTTTATAGACCCTCGGGAATACCCTGATCAGCTCGATTTTACCGAAATCCCCCACTATCACCATATCGAAAAGACCATCGTCCAACCGGGCTTCAGGGGCAATTTGCATGCCGCCACCGAAATACTTCCCGTTGGCGATGACCATGCTCAACACTTTAGCTTCTTCGACTGCTTTGTCTCCAATTTGGAATTCGACAGGTTTATTGCGATAGCCCAGCAAAGACAGGACCAGGCCGGTCAGATAGGGAATCGTCCCGCCGAAGAATTTGGGAATTTTGTCTGTTGTACGCACGACCGTGGCGTCAAAACCTATTCCGGCGGAATTAACGAAATAGCGTTTGCAAACCTGCGCCTTCTTGCGGTATTCTACCAGGCCAACATCAACTGTCAGCTGGTGAGGATCGATTAAGCTGGAACAAGCCCGGGCAAAATCGCGGGGTATGCCAATCGAGCGGGAGAGGTCGCTGCCGGTTCCGGTGCAGATCACGCCCAAAGCGGTTTCCCGGGCATTGGAGGTCTGCATAATGCCGTTGGCAACCTCATGCACCGTGCCGTCACCCCCTACTGCTACCAGGTACCGGCATCCATCACCGGCAGCAGCTTTAGCGAGTTCGATGCCGTGGCCTTTGCCCTCGGTGAATTGAAAATCGAAGGAGAGGCCGGCGTTCTTCAATAATTCCCGAATACCGGGCCACTTGCGGTGGGTCGAGTTCGCCCCCGCAGCTGGATTAACAATAACTTTAGCGTGTAATTTCATTGAGGCCATCTCTACTCCAGGCAGGCAATTTGGGAGGAAGGTTTTTCTTTCAGATCCAACTGAATGCCGGCTTCTTTGAATAAGGACAGAAACTCGTCGTCACTATAGCGGCCGAAGCTGACAAAGCGTTCAATCTGGGCATTCACCAGCATTTTGGCGCATAATACGCACGGGGTATGAGTGCAATAGATTGTGCTTCCTCTGATGCTGACGCCATGAAGTGCGGCTTGAATGATGATGTTTTGCTCAGCGTGCACCGCACGGCAGATCTCGTGCCTTTTGCCGGAAGGAATTCCCATTTCGTCCCGCAAGCAGCCCAGCTCCAAACAGTCGTGGAGTCCGGAAGGGGCTCCGTTGTATCCCGTGGCCAGAATATGCTTGCCGGCTACTGCCACCGCGCCGATGTGGTGTCTGACGCAGGTCGCCCGCTCTGCGATCACCATGGCTATTTTTAGAAAATATTCATCAATATCCGGTCTTGTCATTTTTCTATTTTCAAACCCTAATATTACACTGCTTTACTTAAGAGAGCAAGTATAGCCTCAGCCTGTTGCCGCAGATCTATCAGGCTCGATTCATTAATAATAGTAAAATCCGCCATAGAAATCGGGCCACCCTTGGCGAGGTTTTCAATCTCAGATTTATCCCGACTGGCAGCTTCTCCGGGACTCAGAGCACGCTGGCTCCTGCGGGCCAGGCGTTCGTAGCGAGTCCTGGGCGAGGCATACACGGCTATGACGAAGAATTTAGGGCCGTAGTAAGACCTGAAGGCCAGGTATTCCTCCCAGGAGTAGAGGCCATCTGCCACTACATTGGCATTTTCCAGGGCGGCATCAATCCGGGGCTGGTTCAGGATGGCATAAGCTGCCATGCCCAGTTCTTGCCGGAGAAGTTCGCGGCAGTAGCGCTCGCCGGATTCATTTCTTTGGAGGCTCCTCTTCTTTATCTCATCATCGGTGATATCGCCAAACCTGACTCTGATGAACCCATGGTTTTCGAAGACCCGAGCCACCTCTGATTTGCCGCTGCCTGCCATGCCAACAATCGCCACTACTTTTTTCATCTTTCGTTCAACTAATTATACGGAAGGAAGGCTGAAATGACAATGAGTTAAAAAGTATAAAGGTTTAATTTTCTTCCACCGGTACGGGCACTTTGGAGAGGATTTCCTTAATTATTTCATCGCTGGAATGTCCCCTCAGACGGGCTTCAGTCCTGGCAATAATGCGATGTGCCAGGGTGGGCCTGGCCAGGTACTTAACGTCGTCGGGGATGACGTAGCCGCGTCCGCGGATGGCAGCCAGAGTTTGGGAGGCCTGGTGCAGTCCCAGTGAGGCGCGCGGACTGGCCCCCAGTTTGATATCTGCATGTATCCGGGTGGCCCGGATGATCTCCACTATATAATTTCGTATGGAATCTTCCACAAAGACCTGCCGGCAGAGTTTTTGCAGTTTCAGCAACTCCTGGGAATCAGTGACCGCGGTGAGGGTGTCCAGGGGATTTTCCTGCTCAAATCGGGTCAAAATGGTCCCCTCTTCCTCCGCAGAAGGATAACCGATGCGCAGACAGAGTAAAAAACGGTCCAACTGGGCCTCGGGGAGAGGGAAAGTGCCTTCCAGTTCAATGGGGTTCTGAGTCGCCATAAGCATGAAAGGCCGGGGCAGGTGTACAGTTTCCATATCGATTGTCACCTGCTGTTCCTGCATGGCTTCCAGAAGTGCGGACTGGGTCCGCGGGGTGGCGCGGTTAATTTCATCTACCAGCACAATATTGGTCATAATTGGTCCCGGCCGAAATTCAAACGAGCCCGTTTTCTGGTTATAAAACTGGATTCCGGTGACGTCGGAGGGGAGGAGGTCGGGGGTACATTGGATGCGGTGGAAGCCACAGCCCAGCGAGCGGGCTGCAGCCTTGGCCAGCATGGTCTTGCCCAGCCCGGGCACATCCTCCATCAGGACATTACCCTCGCAAAGCAGGGCTGCCAGCACCAGTTCGGTAACCTCTTTTTTACCGACGATGACTTTAGCGACGTTTTCTATTATCTTATCAGCCAGCTCCTTGACCAGTTGTATTTGGGCTGAGTTGGCCTGTCCTGTGATTGCCTCCATGAGATTTACCCCCTGCTATGAGTGTTCTATTTTTAGGGCCTCTTGATAACTGTGCTCTTGAGATTATGCCATTTTTGCCTTAACTGGTCTAATTTATCTCTGGTCGGCGACACAATCCCGTAGCGGGCAGTGTTATATTCCCGGGTGATAAAGTCCAGATCGGCCTGATTTTCCGATAGCGCTTCATCAATTATCATTTGATATTCGTTGGGTGTCTGTGATTTCAAGCGGGGATGTCCCCCCTC
>JAGDMY010000088.1 GCA_017860765.1 Chloroflexota bacterium
ATCGGAGCTAATAGGCCAACCGGTGACGGCCTTAAAAGAATGTGTGGGGCCGGAGGTTGAAAAGGCAGTTTCCGGGATGAAAAGCGGAGACCTGATACTACTGGAGAATTTACGTTTTCATCCCGAGGAAGAGGCTAACACCCCTGATTTTGCCCGATCCTTGGCCAAACTAGCTGAGGTCTACGTGGATGATGCTTTCGGGGCCGCCCATCGGGCGCATGCTTCGGTTACCGGAGTGGCCCAGTACCTGCCAGCAGTCGCCGGGTTCCTGATGGAGAAAGAGCTTAATTTTTTGGGGAAGTTGTTAGAAAATCCGGCCCATCCTTTTATCGCTGTGATGGGCGGGGCCAAGGTGAGTGATAAGCTGGGAGTAATTCAAAATATTCTGGACAAGGTCGAGGCCTTGCTGATCGGTGGTGGCATGGCAGCCAATTTCCTAAAGGCTCAGGGTTACGGCGTGGGAGCTTCGGCAGTGGAAGAAGACCAGCTTGATTATACTAAGGAAATGTTAAAGCAGGCCCAATCCAAAGGGGTGCGCTTCCTATTACCTGTGGATGTCATCGCCAGTGAAAAGCTGGAAAGTGGCGCTCCTTACAGGGTCTGTTCAGTGAAGGAGATCCCCGACAAGTGGGTAATTGCCGATATCGGTCCCGAGACGACCAGGCAATTTGCGCGGGAAATTCAGAAGAGCAAAACGGTTTTCTGGAACGGGCCCATGGGAGTTTTTGAGTTAGAGGCCTTTGCCCAGGGAACCAGGGGTGTAGCCAGGGCGCTGGCCGATAGCCAGGCCACTACCGTCGTGGGGGGTGGTTCCACCGGAGAGGCGGTTGAAGAAATGGGGTTGGCGGGCAAAATGACGCATGTCTCCACGGGTGGTGGTGCTTCTCTGGAGCTATTGGAGGGAAAAGAGCTTCCAGGGGTAGCGGTACTGAAGAATAAATAGCAGTTAGCCGAAGTCAATGTTCGGTGCCTGGCTTAAGGCTGATTGTGGCGAGCTTGCATGTCATACAGACACCATTTGAACCAGCGGACCAAGATCATTTGCACTCTGGGACCGGGCGTAGCTGCGCCGAAGACTATGGAGCGCCTTATACAGGCAGGCATGAATATCGGCAGGCTGAACCTCTCGCATGGAACTCTCGAAGAACACGCCGGCTACATCAGGAATATCAGAGAGGCAGCCAAACGTCTGGGCCAGAATATCGCTGTCATAATCGATTTGCCCGGACCAAAATACCGGACCGGCAAAATGAAAACCGGCGCTGCGATATTGAAAAGGGGTTCAGAAGTTGTACTGACCACTCGCGCCATTGCAGGAGACGACCGCACCATCCCTATCAACCATCATTCTTTACATAAAGATGTCAAAATCGGCAGTTCCATCCTGGTTGACGATGGAGCCATACAGCTGGCGGTACGGGGCTTCCGGGGCAAGGATATCGTCTGTCGCGTGATCGTGGGTGGAAAAGTTTCGGCGGGGAGAGGGGTAGTGGTCCCCGGTGTCCACATTTCTGAACCTTTTGTGACAGGCAGTCTTCGCAAACACCTGGACTTTGCAATTGAGCAAAAAGCGGACTATCTTGCTTTATCCTTTGTAAGCGGTTCAAAAGACATCGATCGGGTAAGAGAAATCCTGCAGAGAAAAAAGGCGGATATTCCCTTAATAGCCAAGATTGAACGCGGCGAAGCTATCCGGAATTTTGCTGATATTCTGGCGGCCAGTGACGGGGTGATGGTGGCGCGGGGTGATATGGGTGTCGAAATTCCCCTTAAGGAAGTCCCCCTGGTACAGAAGGATATCATACGCCAATGCAATGTCGCCGGAAAGGCGGTAATCACGGCCACGCAAATGCTGGAATCAATGGTAAACGCGCCAAGGCCGACCCGGGCGGAAGTCACTGACGTGGCCAACGCCATCATGGATGGGACCGATGCTATAATGCTTTCCGCTGAGACCTCCATCGGCCGTTACCCTGTTCAGGCAGTCAAAATGATGTACGAGATTGCTCAAGAAACAGAGCGCCATTTGCCTTATGAGCAACTATTAACGCAGAGAGGGGCGTGGTTGAAACACCAGACCGATGAACTCATCAGCTATAATGCCTGCTACACGGCACACTGGCTAAAAGCTGCCGCCATTGTCGCTTTTACACAGTCCGGCAGCACCGCCCGGAGGGTCTCCAAATACCGTCCGGCGGTGCCGGTGATAGCCATAACTCCGGTACATGAGATTGCCGCCCGATTGGTGTTATACTGGGGCGTTCAAGCTTTCCAGGTCGCCAGCGCATCCTCGGTAGATGACCTTTTTGATATCGGTTCCGGGCTGGTGAAAGAGCTCGGGTTTGCCAAACAGGGCGATTTAATAATTATCACCGGAGGTGTGCCTGTAGGCCTTGCCGGGACAACGAACCTCCTAAAAGTGCAGGTGGTCCGGTAATGCCCCTATGCCTTTCCCGTATGATGCCCGCCTGCAACTGGTGAAGATGCAAGCGGAAACTGAGGAGGAGTTTTTATCTTAATGACAACAGGAGGTACCATGAGTCAATCCGGGCCAGCGGTCACAGCCGGGGGAAAACGGAAATGGGGAGTGCTGACGGTCATTTCTTTTTCTCTCTTTATGGTCTTGCTGGACGTCACCATAGTTAACATCGCTTTGCCACATATCATGACCTCTCTTAAAGTAAGCCTTTCTTCGATTGAATGGGTAATCAATGTATATGTCCTGGTTTTTGCCGTTTTGCTTCTAACACTGGGGAAATTGGGTGATATCTTCGGGCGCAAGCGCCTGTTCCTCATCGGGTTGGGTATTTTTACTCTCTCATCTCTGGGGTGCTTCCTGGCGCAGAACTATGTTACCCTGCTGGTCTTCCGGGGTGTGCAAGCGATCGGCGGCGCGGCGATGATGCCAGCGACCCTTTCTCTTCTGAATGTCGAATTCGGGCAAAGCCAGAGAGGGTTGGCGCTGGGGATCTGGGGGGCAGTTGCAGGCGCGGCTAATGCTTTAGGCCCCATAATCGGCGGTGCTTTGGTGGACACCTGGGCCTGGAACTATATCTTTGTAATCAACGTACCCATCGGTATCGGAGGTTTTATTGCTGCTACCATGGTAGTCAAAGAATCTAGGGACCCGGCGGCGACCCGGCATATAGACATTCCCGGGGTAATTATCATTTCCATCGCCTTATTCTGTTTGACTTTCGCCCTGGTAGAAGGCCAAAAATACGGCTGGACATCCCCCACCATCCTGAGCCTGTTCGCGCTGTTCGTGATAGGCATGATAGCTTTTGTTATCGTCGAATTAAGGACGGCCGATCCCCTGGCCCAGCTCCGCCTTTTCCGCAATCGCACCTTTGCCGCCGGTAACTTCGTCGGCTTGGTGGTGATGTTCGGACTAATTGGAGTGGTTTTTCTGGTGGTCTTGTTCTTACAAATAGTCCTGGGATTCAGTGCCTTCAAGGCCGGACTGACAATGCTGCCTCTGCCTGTGGTGATAATTTTCGTGGCCCCCTTTGCCGGAAGAATGACTGACCGGATAGGGGGCCGCTGGCTTTTATTTGCGGGGACTGCGATTACTGCCATCGGTATTTATCTGATGTCTGATCTCACCAGCGCCACTTCAGAGACCAGTCTGATATTACCTATGGCTGTCTGTGGCCTGGGGATGGGACTGGTAATGGCCCCTGTGACTACTGTCGTAATGGCCAGCACTCCGCTGCAACAGTCCGGGATGGGAGCCGGTATTCTAGCGACTATGAGGCAAATCGGGTCTGTGATGGGCATTTCTGTACTGGGAGCGATTCTGCAGAACCAGCTGGCCAACAACATCACCAATGCTCTGGCGAAAGTGCCTCAAATACCTTCAGCCATACGGGACCAGATCGTTCAGGCCCTGACCTCCGGAACAATTGGTGTGGGAGGGGCTAACGTTCCCGGCAATATACCTTCGTTTATCCGCGACGCACTGATAATACTTTTTAAGGACCAGTTTGCTATGAGTTTGAATACTGCCATGAAGGTGGGGATTATTGTGCTTCTGGTTGGGACAGCATCCTCGTTGTTGATATCCAGCCATATACGCAAAACAAAGAGACCCATAAGTAGTATGGAGTAAGGAGCGGGGGAGCCTGGAGATGGAGCCGGGTCAGGGTTTGGTTTTTCCCTGCCTGGCGACAGCTTCCATAGCCCTCCGGACATCCTCGTCGCTTCCCAGATAATAGTGCCGCAGGGGTTTAAGCCCGTCATCAAGCTCATAGACCAAAGGGATGCCGGTGGGGATGTTCAAGCCGACTATCTCCGAATCAGCCACGTTATCCAGATATTTGACCAGAGCGCGCAAACTGTTTCCATGAGCTGAGATGATCACTCTTTGGCCGGAGCCGATCGCCGGGGCCAGCACTTCGTGCCAGTAGGGCATAAAGCGGGCAACTGTATCCTTAAGGCTTTCAGTCAGGGGGATATCCTGGATTTTCAGAACCCGATATCGCGGGTCGTTTCCCGGGTAGCGGGGGTCATCCGTGGTTAAAGCAGGGGGCTGGATATCATAGCTCCGCCGCCAGATAAAGACCTGCTGTTCTCCGTATTTGGCTGCCATCTCAGACTTGTTCAGGCCCTGTAACGCACCATAATGCCTCTCGTTTAATCTCCACGAGATCTGGACCGGGATCCACATCAGATCCATTTGCTCCTGAATAATCCAGAGGGTGCGGATGGCCCTCTTCAGCACCGAAGTAAAAGCAACCTCAAAGACATATCCCTGCTCTTTGAGTATTTGACCGGCTTTAGTGGCTTCTTCCCGGCCTCTTTCCGATAAATCCACATCGGTCCAGCCGGTAAAGCGGTTCTCCTTATTCCAGGTGCTTTCTCCATGTCTCACGAGTACCAGCTTAAACATATCGATTCCCCCGGAGCCTCAATTGTTCTGGGCTGAATCCCCCGATCGCCCGGTTAATTGCTGAAAACGAAGCGGTGATCATCTTTAGACATTGAACAGGAAATTGATCACGTCGCCGTCATCGACAACGTAGGTCTTGCCCTCCAGGCGCAGTAGCCCCTGCTTTTTGGCTTCCACCAGGCCGCCGACCCGCAGCAAATCGGTGTAATTTATTACTTCCGCCCGGATGAATCCTCTTTCAATATCGGTGTGGACCTTGCCCGCGGCTTTAACAGCTTCCGTTCCCCTCTTAATAGGCCAGGCGCGGCATTCATCCTCGCCGACGGTAAGGAAGGAGATCAAATCCAATAACTCATATGACACCTTAATGGTCCGATCGAGGCCGGTCTCCTGCATCCCGAATTCCTGGCGGAACTCCTGCATCGCCTCATCTCCGAGCTGGGAGAGCTCCATCTCCAGTTTGCCGCAGGAGGCGATGATACGACATTTGGGCTTGGCGTAACGCCGGTTCAGATCCTCTTCAAGAGCTTTGGCCTGGGGCAGCCCTTCTTCGCCGATGTTGACCACGGTCAGCAACGGCTTGGCGGTTAGAAACTGATAATTGCTGACGGACTTGATTTCCTCCGGCGTTAGCTGGAGCTCCCGGGCCGGCAGGTCTTTTTCAAGGCTGGCCTTGATTTTCAGCAAAGTTTCCTGCTCTTTAAGCACTGCCTGGCGTTCGGCCGGTTTAGCTGCCTTCAGTGAGCCCTCCATCTTTTCCAGTCTTCTTTCCAATATAGCCAGGTCGGAAAAAGCCAATTCCATATTCATGGCTTCGATGTCCCTGGAGACGTCCAGACTGCCTTCCGGATGGGGCAGGCTATCATCCTTGAAGGCGCGGACGACATTGACCAGGACGTCCACGGTGCTGAGCTGGTTTAGCAGCTGTCCGCCGATGCCCTTGTCTACAGCCATCTCCTTAAGGGAGGCCCCAATATCGATGTATTTGACCTCGGCATGCACAATCTTTTTAGGATGAAAGATTTCGGCTAACCTGTGTATTCGATCGTCAGGTACACTGGCCATGCCAATATTGGCCTGAGCTTTAGCAGAATAACCGCCGATGGCAGCTTTACCCCTGGTTAAGCCATTAAAAATGGTGGTCTTACCGCTTTTCGTCAGACCAATAATTCCAATATCTACGCTCATCAGCTTTCCTTACCAGGTTGAACTATTTAACTAAACTTTATATCGTCCCGTGGAAATCCAGTTCCATTGTACTCTGTAAACCGGCATTGTTCAAAAAAAGGAAGCGCACAATCAGAGAGCATCCGGTTTCCAGGTGACGGAGATTTCCGTTCCGCTCCCTGGTCGACTTTGCAGGGAAAGAGAAGCCCCGATCTCTTTTACACGCTCGCGAATGATGCCCAGCCCCAGACTTTTGCTGGAATTGATTTCGGTATCAAAACCCCGGCCGTCATCAGTGATTTTAAGTAGCACCTC
>JAGDMY010000312.1 GCA_017860765.1 Chloroflexota bacterium
CTGGCATCAAAATGAGTGGAGTTAAGGCTGGTTTTTAAGCCGGTGGGAGAAAAGCTCACGTGAGAAGCAAGTGGGGGGTCCTGTTCGCGGCTATTGATAAATTCTGTGAAAGGGCAGGAATAGTTGTTAGCTTGTTTTCTCTGGTTTTGATGATTCTGATAGTTGTCACGGTGATAACGAGGTATGCCCTCAACCTGTCCTTTATCTGGAGCTTTCCACTCAGCCGGCAAGTATTCGGGGTTTTTATCCTTTTTGCTGTAGTCTACGCAATGGTGACAGATTCCCACCTGAGGGTGGAGATACTTTATGCTCACCTGGGGCGCCGCTTCAGATTATACTCCGACATCATTGATTTGCTGGCTTTTATATTGTTCATCGGAGTATTGATCTGGCAATCCGGCTGGTCGGCCCAGAATTCAGTTTTAAATGCTGAATTGTCTCAGGGCACTCCCAAGATCCCGCTATACGTCATTAAGTCCTTTATTCCGGTGGTGGCCTTTGTTCTTTTCCTTGAAGGCCTGTCCTTCTTCTACCGTACCAGAAGGAGGGAAGTGAAAAAGCAGGCTAAAAGTCCCCTGGAACAAGCTCCGGAAGAGAAGGCGGCCTAATCTCTTAAAGAAACGTGGTCCCTTGAGGTAAGCAAAAGAAAATATGAAAACCGGTTTTTCCGTTCTTAATTCAGCGAGGGCCAGATGGGTATAGAGCTGGTTACGCTGGTGCTTTTCGGGGGCATGCTGCTTTTGATGTTCCTTGGCGTTCGGGTCTTTATTGCCATGGGCGCCATCAGCATCATTGTGGTATATGTTATATCAGGCACCAGCGGCTTATTAATTGTGGGCCTGACGACTTATAATACCATTACCAATACTTCTCTGATTACCATTCCCCTCTTTGTTTTGATGGGAAATCTCATGGTGCATTCAGGAATTGCCGACAGGCTGTTCACGGCTTTGAGCTACTGGCTTTCCGGGGTGAGGGGCGGTCTGGCATTGGTCTCTCTGGTGGTCTGTGTTGCCCTGGCGATGGCGGGCGGATTCGGCCCGGGGCTGCTGACGATGGGAATTATTGCCGTCCCAGCCATGTTGAAACGGGGTTATTCGAAAGATTTAGCCCTGGGGAGTGTGATGGCGGGAGGCATCCTGGGGGATGTGATTCCGCCCAGCCTGATGATGATCATCTTCGGTTCGATTACCCGGCTGTCTATAGGTAAGCTCTTTTTCGGCGGGTTTATTCCCGGTTTTATCTGTGCATCCATATATGCCTGCTACATACTGCTGCGGTCATATTTTCAACCCCATTATGGACCCAGAATCGCCGAAAAAGTGACCTGGTCCATGAGATGGGCAGGTTTAAGGGAGCTGGTTATCCCGGTGGTCGTGGTGCTGGCAGTCCTGGGGTCCATCTTCTTCGGTATCGCCACTCCCACAGAATCGGCAGCCGTGGGGGCTTTCTGCTCCTTTATTGCAGTTTTTATATACCGGCGNNACCGGCGTTTCTCCTGGAAGGTCCTTTTTGATTCCACCAGGGAAACGATTAAAATCAGCGGCATGGCATTGATGATATTGATAGCGGCCACCTTTTTCTCCAACGTCTATTCCAGTGCCGGGGCCCAACAAATGGTTTCGGGCATCATCGTCGGTCTGGAAGTCAACCGCTGGTTTATTTTAGCCGGTATGCAAATTACCTTGCTTATACTGGGCATGTTTATGGATGATTTTGCCATCATCACTATTTGCGCACCCATATTTCTGCCGATAGCAGTCAAGTTGGGGTGGGACCCTATCTGGTTTGGCGTGGTCTTTATCCTCAATATGCAAATCGCGTACCTGACTCCCCCATTCGGGTGGTGCCTGATTTTGATGAAGGGTATTGCCCCTAAAGGCGTCACCACCGCCGACATCTGGCACGCGGTGCCACACTGGGTGGGGATGCAGGTAATCGTGCTGGCAATTACTATAACCATTCCTGCCGTGGCCCTCTGGATGCCGAATGCCATGATTGGTGGGGGCGGAGGCTAAATCGTGGAGATCAGGCTGGAAAACTTGAAATGGCCGCAAATAGCCGATGTTTTGAAAAAGCCCAATGTCATCATTTTACCCATCGGTTCCACAGAGCAGCATAGCCTGCACCTCCCTGTTAATGTGGATTCCGTGTGCGCCACTTATCTGGCAGAACAGACTGCCTTGAGGTTCAGTTCCAGGCAGCCTGTCAGAGTCCTGGTGGCCCCCACAATCAGTTACACTGAAGTAAATACTTTCCGGGACTATCCGGGCAGCTTTGGCATCTCCCTGGAGACGGAAGCCAGGCTCATAGAAGAAATTGTGCGGAGTTTTTTATCACATAATTTTACTAATATCCTGCTGCTCAACGGACATGCCAGCAACACTCTCCCGATTAATATTGCTTTGCGTAAAGTCAATGCCGAATTTCCTGAAGCGGGCCTTTACGGCATCAGCTGGTGGTCTCTGGGCAATTTGGCCGGTATTTTAAAATCGAGACCAGGCCTGCATGCTGAAGAGATGGAAACTTCCCTTTGCCTGGTGGCCGAACCGCAGAATGTAGATATGAGCCAGGCCCGGAGCGAATACCCCCGTTTTTCACTCTCAGCCAAATGGGCTACCCCCGATTTTTATGGTGCGACTAAAAAGGTATTTTACCATTCCCGTACAAAGTATCCCCGCTTCGGCACCTCCCCGGGGGTCATGGGTGACGCCACCACCGCCTCGAGAGAAACAGGCCTCAAGATAGCGCAAGCCGTGGTTGACGACCTGGTAGAGATAATCAAAGAAATCGTGAAGATATAATACAAAATTTAAAATTGTCTTTGTTCATGATTTAAAGCTAATGCGGATGGCCTGTCTCAGCTGTTCCACCTTCAGGATATTCTTCAAACTTCGGACCCCCCGGCTTCATATTTGCTTAATATTTCCATCGCATAATTGATGCTGTATAATGGATGGAATTTATGTCAGCTTCACCGGGAGGAGTGGATTTGACGGAGGAATAAAGGTGCTGGAGGTGCTCCTATCCAGGCTCAGCCAGATCTGGCGGATGATCTTTATGCAGTGTGTCCACCCGTAGTCCAGAATGAACCAGTTTCAAAATAAGCTCCATTTCGCTATAATAGAATTAATTTAAGGCATCGCCAAGATTTCGATATATTTTCGATTGAAAAGGGGGATTCTATTTGCCTAAGAAAAAGACAGAAAGACCGCAACGCGAAGTCACCAAGCGCCAATTAACCCACTGGCAGCGTGAAAGCCGGCTGCAACGCTTTACCCTGATAGGAGGTATTATCGTTGTAGTAGCCATTCTGGCTGTGGTGGGTACAGGTCTCTTTATGAACAAGTTTAAACCTTTACACGAGGTAGTCGTCAAGGTGGAAACGAGCCAAAAAGTGGGCAGTGCGGCCACACCGGTGGTGGTGAACACAGAGTACGATATGGACTACTTTATCTCCACGCTGATGTATTATGGCAACGGATATTATAGCTCCGGCCTGAACCAGATTCAGGGTTATACTTACGACCAGTACTTATCCAATATAGCCGATTCGGTAGCGCAGCAGATCGGGAAGAACAAGCTTTACACTCAAGAGGCTGCCAACCTGGGTTTCACT
>JAGDMY010000313.1 GCA_017860765.1 Chloroflexota bacterium
AGAAGTTCCCCAGGTCCGGGCTGACCTGGGTTATCCCCCGCTGGTCACTCCGACCAGTCAACTGGTAGGTACTCAGGCGGTCCTGAATGTGCTCTCCGGCGGGCGTTATACGAAAGTCACCAAGGAAGTCAAAGATTACCTGATGGGCTATTACGGACGTCCACCGGGGAAAGTTAACGAGGAGGTCCGTATAAAAGTAATCGGTGACAGCACTCCCATAACCGGCCGCCCGGCAGAGCTGCTCGCCCCGGAACTGGAGAAGCTGCGGGACGATGCCCACAAACTGGGCATTCTGCACAGTGAGGAAGACCTGATAACCTATGCCCTTTATCCTCAGGTGGCGGTGAAATTTTTACGCGGCCAACTTAAAGAAGAAACTTTGCAGCCGGTGCAAAAAGCCCAGGCCTCGGAGGCGACCGCGGCTGAATTCCCCAATGAATTCAGCGTAGATGTAGATGGAGAAGTCTTTAATATAAAAATCTCTCCCATCCTGGGCAAGCCGGTAGAGGTGGTCAAACCGAAGAGAACAGCAGAAGCCGGCGAAGGCAGCGTGGTAGCCCCGATGTCGGGTATGATTCTCTCCCTTAAAGTTAAGGTTGGCGACCGGGTCAAGGAAGGTGACCTGGTGGCGATGATAGAAGCTATGAAAATGCAAAATGAGGTGCGTACCCCTCTGGGAGGTGCAGTTAGAGAAATCCTGTCTTTCGAGGGTGAAGTTGTCAACGCCGGAAATGTTTTGATGGTGGTGGAACCGGATGATAAATAAAGTACTGGTGGCCAACAGGGGAGAGATAGCCATCCGCGTGATGCGGGCTTGCCGCGAGCTGAACCTCGCTTCAGTGGCGGTCTACTCCGAGGCCGATAAGGATGCCCTATTTGCTAAATATGCCAATGAAGCTTATTTCATAGGCCCCTCACCCGCCCCGGAAAGCTACCTCAACATCAAAAAGATCATTGAGGTCGCCAGAGAATGTGGCGCTCAAGCCATTCACCCGGGATACGGCTTTCTGTCGGAAAATCCGAATTTCGCTTATGCCTGCGAGCGCGGCGCGTGAGGAGATGCGGAAGATCGATGTTCCTATCGTGCCTGGAACCAGGGGCGGGATTTCTGATTTCGCAGAGGCCAGACAGGCTGTTTCCAATCTGGGCTATCCTTTGCTGGTTAAGCCTTCGGCGGGGGGTGGCGGCATCGGGATGATTATTGCCAATAACGAAGAGGAATTGCAGCAGGCGGTGGCTTCCGCTCGCAAGATAGCCCTCAGCACTTTTGGGAACGGCGATTTGTATATTGAAAAATACCTGGTCAACCCGCGGCACATCGAGTTCCAGATACTGGGAGATGCCCATGGCCAGGTAATCCATCTGGGTGAGCGTGAATGCTCTATTCAGCGCCGCCACCAGAAGCTCATAGAGGAGTCTCCATCCCCGGCCCTGACCCCGCAGCTGCGGTCCGAGATGGGTGAGGTGGCCGTCAGGATCGCCAAATCGGTGAATTATCAGGGACCGGGAACTCTGGAATTCCTTTTTGCCGATGGCTGTTATTATTTTGTCGAAGCCAATACCCGGATCCAGGTGGAACATCCGGTAACAGAAATGGTGACCGGGATTGATATCGTTAAGGAGCAAATCCGCATCGCGATGGGGCTGCCTTTAAGCCTGAAGCAGGAAGAGGTGAAATTAAGCGGACATGCTATCGAATGCCGCATCAATGCCGAGGACCCCTTGAATAACTTCGCTCCCTGCCCGGGTAAACTGAGCGGCTATCGTTCGCCGGGAGGTATTGGAATCCGGGTAGACAGCGGGGTTTATACGCGCTATACCATATCCCACTACTATGACCCGATGATATCTAAACTGGTAGCCTGGGGCAGAGACCGGGATGAGTCTATTATCAGGATGCGGAGGGCCCTTTACGAATACATCATCGTGGGAGTTAAGACCAATATCCCCTTCCATAAGGCGGTGATGGAAAATCCGCGCTTCATATCCGGAGACTTAAGCACGCGCTTCATCGACCGCGAAAGCACTCTCTCTGAAGACATGAAGCAAATCATGGCCCGGGAGAAGCCCCTGGAAGAGAAGCTCTCCCAAATCTTCGGAGAGCGGAAAAAAGCAGCTGCCATCGCAGCTGTAGCGGCCATAACCCAGGCCAACTTTCGCGGGAACAAAGTGATCGAGGAGTAGCCCCAGATTTCCGCTTCCCTTCTTGTGAAAGCCGCAGAATTAGCTAATAATATTTATTGATGGCTATTAATCATCAACGAGAGAATACCCTGGCAGCCGGAAATAAACTTAAATACAGCATCATCTTAAGTCTGTCGATTCTGGTAGCTGAGGTAATTGGCGGCGTTCTGTCCAACAGCCTGGCCTTGCTGAGCGATGCCGGCCATGTCCTGGCGGATATCTTCGCTCTGGGGCTTTCCTGGTATGGGGTAAGACAGGCCTTGCGGCCTTCCAATAGCCGCATGACCTTCGGTTATCACCGCATAGGCGTCATCGTTGCCATCGTCAATGCAGCCACCATCTTTATCATCGCCGCAGTGATATTGTATGAAGCCTATAACCGTTTTCGCCAGCCTCCTGAGGTCCGCAGCCAGCTCATGATGATTATCGCCTTCGTCGGACTGAGCGCCAATATTCTGGTGACCTTCTGGCTGAGAAAAGAACAAAAACACAATATCAATATACGCAGTGCTTTCTGGCATGCCTTGGGAGATGCTCTGGCCTCAATCGGGGTCATTATCGGCGGCGCCGTAATTCTGTTCACGGGGCAGTTCTGGGTGGATCCGCTCGTCAGCGTCTTAATCAGCCTGATTATACTCTTTGCTGCCTGGAGCGTCTTCCGGGAAAGCCTGCGGGTTATTCTGGAAGCCACTCCAAGGGATGTGGACATATTGGCCATGGTGAATGTCTTAAAACAGATCCCGGGGGTCAAAGATGTGCATGACGTCCATGTCTGGAGTATCTCACCCGA
>JAGDMY010000314.1 GCA_017860765.1 Chloroflexota bacterium
TGGTGTGAACTTTCCTGTGAGTTTGATGCCATTCATGTAATTCCTGATAATCCGGTCCGCATCCCCGAGCCTTATCCGAGATCATTTTATCCAAAGTCATACGCGAAATAAGACTATCGCAAGGGCCAATAAATCCAGGAGGTAGACGTGATATCTAGTCTAAACGATGCCGGCCAGGTTTATACCACCGACGTGCTGGTGCTGGGAGCAGGTCTGGCCGGCTTTACAATCGCCAACAGAATTAAAGAACTGAACTCGAACCTCAATGTCCTCATCGTAGAGAAATCAACGGCCGGGTTTGCGGGCGCCAAAGCCAACAAAGGGGCCGGAGTCATGTGGGTGATGCAGCCGGATGATGATATTGATAAGTTTCGCGACTACTACTGCAAATACCACGGTCATTTTCTGGAAGACCAGGAGCTGCTGGAGAAGACCTGTATCACGACCCGCACCATGGTGGAGCATTTTGAAAGGTGGGGCATTGAAATCAAGCGGGAAGCGGACGGCAAGCTGTCGAGAATGGAGGCCATTCCGCTGTGGTCGCTCTGCGCCTATGACATCGATGTTTTGGAGAAGTTGAGAAAAGTAGCTCTCAAGCTGGGCGTCAAGACCCTGGACAAGACCCAGTTCGTGGAACTTTTAACTGATGGCAACCGGGCTGCAGGGGCGGTTGGTTTTGACCTTATTACCGGCCAATACCGTATCTTTAAAGCCCGGGCTGTGGTCCTGGCTACGGGGGCCTGCAACTGGATGCTGACAAATATGTGGTATTCCGGTCGCGGTGACGGCATCGCCGCGGCTTACCGGGCCGGGGCGGAAATGCGGAATGCTGAATTCTCCAACTTTTATAATCTGGGGGTCAGAGGCAACATGTCCGCTATAGTGGGAGGGCAGTACGCTCTTTACAACAGCGATGGTGAATATCTGGCCCCTAAATATTGTGCGGATTTTGAGGTCGATATCGATATCGGCATTCTGCTGGGTATGGAAAAAGAGGTCATGGAGGGCAAAGGTCCCATTGTCTATGAAGAAACGGAGATGTTCATTAAGAACCCCCTGGCGGTAGGTGGTTTCTTGTTCAAATGGGAGAGGCCTGTGGCCGATAAATTCTGGCATACCCTGATGGCGAAAGAGAGCCAATATAATGCTGACCGGGCCTGGAGGCCGGAAGTATACCCCATGTTTATCGGGGAATGTTCCTGCATTAAGGTAGACCATGGCATGCAAACCAGTATGGAGGGGTTATGGGCGCTCGGGGATACCTGCCGCACCGGCTCGGCGGTGTCCGGCGCTGTGCCTCATCCCTGTCGAATCCGGGGGTCGGGGATAACCTGGGCCACTGTATCCGCACTGCACAGCGAGAAGTCTCTGGCTGCTTACCTGGCGGGCTCCTCTGAGCCCAAAATAAATGTAGAACAGGTAGAGGAATATAAGAAATCTCTTTACGCTCCGATGCAGCGTGAGAATGGATTGTCGCCCCGCGAGGCTATCTGGCGCTTGCAGCAGGTCATCAGTCCGCCCCGCTACTCCGTCCGCAAAAGCCAGATGCGAATTGAGGAAGCCCTGGGGGAAGTAAAAAATGTGCTTCAACTTGCCGAATCGGAGGTGTCGCCGTCCGGTGATTGGCATCTGCTCGGGCTGTGTCATGATTTGAAGAATATGGCCCGCTGCGCTGAGCTTTATTTCACCAGCAGTCTAGCCAGGACTGAAAGCCGCGGCTGGCACTACCGGGAGGACTTCCCGCAGCGGGATGACGCTAACTGGCGCCAATGGATTAATATCAAATTGGCAAAGGGAAAGGCGGCAGTGTCGACAGAAAGAATTCCGCTGGAGAGGTATAAAACCAAACCTTATTAGCTATTATCCGGGACGCCCGGAATTAAGGCTGAAGGAGATGTTGCTTGGACGATTTAAGAAAAGATTTAACCCCTGAAGAGAAGGCCAGACCCTATTCCAAATATTTTTACCGTAAGATCGTCCCTCCGGCACCCGAAAGGCTGGCGGCTATGGACAAATCGATGGACCCGGGCCAGGCGTTACCCATAGAGAGGCTAAACGACCTTTTAAATCCGGGATATCACGAGATTGAATCAGGCTGGTGCGTTTTGCCCAACGGCGCAGATGGCCAACTGGTGGATGGCCTGGCATGGGCTGGAACCGATGCGTTACAGAATCTGGTATCCGCCCGGACATTTCGGGGTCACAATAAGTGACAAAGACCGTGCCAAAGTGCTCGACCCCGGTAGACCTTTAGCACAAAAAAATTATGGAGTAACCCATTTCGTGATCGAAGACGTAGGTGGAGGGGGCCCGGAAAAGATCGCTATCAGTTTCATGTCACCCTGGGATGTAGGCTTTGATATGTCCCGGTTTAAGTCCCCAGCTGTAGGGACTCTTTTTGCAGCCAACGGGGTTTCCCAGCTGATAAATCCGCCCCCGGGAGCACCCAACTTTAAGACTCCCGCCTTCATGATGCATTTCATCCGCGAAATTCCGGGAGGCATCGAATACAGGACCCGCTTCTGGATGGGCTATCACATTGTAAACAAAATACCCTATTTGCTATTACCCAAAGGGGTCAAGCTGCCGGAATTCGTCCCGGCCGGCCTGGCCCGCCATAATGTCCATGAATATACCAATCTGGCTTCCTTCCTGCCGGATATCTACCGAGAGCAAAAGGGCA
>JAGDMY010000089.1 GCA_017860765.1 Chloroflexota bacterium
TCCTCTATTAATTGCCAGCCAGGAAAAGAAAATCGCAAAAACCACACCAACATTTCGAAGGAGGTCCGAAAACACAGTCAACGAGTTTGACAGGACAACTACCACGATAGACGAGACCAACCCAACCAGGCAGAAGATCAGACCTAAAAGTACCGAGCGACGTTTAGCTTCGTAGCTGCTACGGGCGGGCCGGAAGAATTGTTGAAAAATTCGATTTACCGTGGCAAACTGCTCCTCTGGACTTCCGGGCGAGCTAGCCCGGATTACTTTCGGTTTATTATAGGGGAAAATCTGACCCGTTGGCAACTCCTGAGTTAAGCATTTAAAGATTGACCGGCCCGTTTTTCGGGTGTAGTTGACTTCCATTTATGCTAGTTTGATCTTCATACCATGAAAATTGACGATGGACGTATTGTCGTAGCAAAATTTATTGGGTAAAATGACCCTGTAAGAAATTCAGGAGTAACTGGAATGAAGCGACGCGTTTTCTTATTTTTCCTGGTAGTTGTGATTATTGCCTCCACTTTCAGTGTGCTATCCTGCAGGGGTAGCTCGTCAGCAGGTTTCAAATGGAAAATGGCAGCGAGTTTTACGGAAGATAACCTGTACTACAGTAAGTGTGCCCAGGCAATTTGCGACCGTATTCGTCAATTGAGCAATGGCCGTCTTATCATCGAGCCGTTCCCGGCGGGTAAGCTGGCTGAAGCCTTTGGCGTCTTCGACGCGGTCAGCAGCGGACAGGTTGAAGTGGGGTACAGTTGGCCGGGTTACTGGAGCGGAAAGGACCCCTCTTTTGAGCTTTTCAGTTCGATTCCGAATAACATGGTGCAATCTGAGTGGTCGATCTGGCTGTATGGGCCTTCAAAGGGGATAGACCTCTGGCGTGAATTGTACATTAAATACAATCTGGTACCTTTCCCGGGGGGACTGACCGGCGCTGAATTCGGCATATTCACCAATAAACCCTTGCGTACTCTGAATGATTTTAAAGGGGTGAGGATCAGGATGCCCGGTATGGGGGCGGAGGTCTTAAAAGAGCTGGGCGGTATCCCCGTTACAATACCCCAGGGACAAATAAAGGAAGCCCTGGGAAAGGGGGAAATTGATGGTTTTGAATATAGCACTCCGGCAATCGATTGGATGCTGGGGTTCGACAGCAAGATCACCCCTTACGTAACTTTGCCTTCGTGGCATCAACCTTCCGCAATAGGCGAGACTATCGTCAATAAAGATGCCTGGAACAGGCTGCCAGACGATCTTAAAGCGATCTTCGAGGCGGTCTGCAAAGAAGTCAGTATGGTGGATTTCTTAGGCTATATGGAAGGACTGAATGCGGTCTATATCCAGAGGTATAGCCAGGGAGGTATCCAGATGTTGGAGCTTGACACGGCAGCTATGAAGGAGATCTCTAAGATTACTGAACGGCTGGCAGACTCTCATGCAGGCCAGAACTCCTTCTATGCTAAAGTGCTGCAATCCCAACGAGAATTTAAGGCCAGCTACCGTGTCTGGGAAAAATGGAATGACCCGCGGGTTTATGCAGGCAATTAACATATATGAAATACAGAGGGCTGAAGGAGTTTAACAAATGACGGTTCCGGTTACTGTTATTAATCTAGCCCTGACCACTATAATTCTGATTTTGGGCCTCTGGGCGTTTTTTAAGAGGAGGTCAGATCTGGCGCGTTCCAAAATCACCAGCAGCGAAACCCCGACACCGTCCAGGGCTGTCGCCATTCCGGGCGTCTCTCTGTATATCGGAGTCGCCTTCGGTTTGTTTGCCATCTCTCATGCTTTGACGCTGGCGGGACTGGCCAAGAGTTTAGAAGTGTTCATTATCAGCATCAGGATAATCGGCTATCTGCTGGTGATCGTAGCGCCGTCCCGGATCTTGATGAAAAAATAGCGCGAAAGGTAGGGTGTCCCTTCTAGCCCTCGACAAGCTCTAATAATATTTTAGCCCCTTTAGGGTGTACAAATACGGTCTTGGTGTGTTGTACCCCTCTGCGGGGTTCCTGGTCGATCAGAGGCAGATTTTTTTCTTTGATTTCGTGTAAAGTCTGCTCAATATTATCCACGCCGAGGGCGACATGGTGCATCCCTTCTCCCCGCTTCTCGATAAAAACTGCGATTACGCCATCGGCCGTCGTCGATTCAAGAAGTTCAATTTTACTTTCCCCGACGTTGATAATCGCGGTTTTAACCTGCCGTTCTTCAAGGGTTTCAACTGCATTGACTTCGAGACCGAGAACCTCGGTGTATAACCTGGCAGCTTCTTCCAGATTTTTCACCGCGATGCCGATATGATCGATTTTCTTGATCACAGATTTGCCTCCTGAATATTGTTTCGAATGAACTCGCTGATTTCAGCTATAGGAGTCCCCGGCCCAAACACTGCGGCAATGCCGGCTTTCTTCAATTCCGCGATATCTTTTTGGGGTATAATACCACCCACAATAAAAAGTATTTTCCTATCGCTTTTGGCCTTGAACAGATCGACAATCCTGGGAAATAGAGTTAAGTGGCTCCCTGAAAGGCTGCTCAAACCTATCACATCTACATCTTCCTGTACCGCAGCCTCCGCGATTTGTTCGGGAGTAAGGCGCAATCCCAGATAAATCACCTCCATGCCGGCGTCTTTCAGGCCGCGGGCAATTACTTTAGCTCCCCTGTCATGACCGTCCAGTCCTGGCTTGGCCACTAACACTCTAATCGGTCTATTAATACTCGCCATTTTTACTCCCCTTCAGTACTACAGCAAGCTGGGTTCACGATATTCCCCGAATACCTCCCGGAGGACATCACTTATTTCGCCGATGGTAGCATAAGCTCTGGCTGCTTCAATTAAACCTGGCATGAGGTTTTGGTCGGTCCGGGCAATCCTCCGGACCTCTTCCAGCACTTTTTTTACCTGCTGGTTGTCGCGTTCCCTTTTTAACTTTTTCAGTCTGTCAACCTGTTTCTTTTCCACGCCAGCCTCTACCTCCAGGACAACTGGCGGCTCTTCTCCCTTAACGGCATATTTATTTACCCCGACGACTGTTTGTTCAACTTTATCGACCGCTCGCTGGTAGTTATAGGCGGCGCGGCTAATCTCACCCTGCACATATCCCCGGCGGATTGCCTCAAGAGCCCCGCCCATATCATCTATTTTCTGAAGGTATTCCCGGACCCCTGCCTCTATTTGTGTCGTCAGACTCTCCAGATAATAAGACCCGCCCAGAGGATCCACAGTGTCCGCGACTCCGCTTTCCTCGGCAATAATTTGCTGGGTCCGCAAGGCCACCTGGACCGCCTGCTCTGTAGGCAGAGCCCAGGCTTCATCAAAGGAGTTCGTGTGCAAAGATTGGCATCCGCCCAGGACTGCTGCCAGGGCCTGTAAGGTTACCCTGACAACATTATTCAACGGCTGTTGAGCAGTCAACGTAAATCCATCCGTTTGGACATGGAACCTCAACATCATCGAGCGGGGATTTTCGGAATGAAATCTTTCTTTGACGATTTTTGCCCAGATACGCCGCAGCGCCCGGAACTTGGCTACCTCCTCCATTAAATTGTTATTAGCCGCAAAGAAAAAGGAGAACCGGGGTGCGAAGGAATCGATTTGCATACCCCGGTTTATCATGGCTTCGACGTAGGCAATCCCGTTGGCCATAGTAAAGGCAGCTTCCTGGACCGCAGTAGAGCCGGCTTCCCGGATATGATAGCCGCTGATGCTGATAGAATTCCACTCCGGTAGATTCTCAGAGCAATAGCAGCAAATATCGGTTACCAGGCGCATGGAAGGACCGGGCGCAAAGATATAAGTATTCCGGGCGATATATTCCTTTAAGATATCATTTTGCACCGTCCCCCTGAGTTTGGCTTTATTCACTCCCTGTTTTTCTGCGGCTGCGATGTACATCGCCAGAACGATGGCGGCAGTGGCATTGATCGTCATTGAGGTGCTGACTTCGCCGAGCGGAATGCCTTCCCAGAGCTGCTCCATATCCTGGAGCGAATCTATGGCCACGCCGGTCTTGCCTACTTCACCGGCGGAAAGAGGATGGTCAGAGTCATAACCCTCCTGCGTGGGAAGATGAAAGGCCACGCTGAACCCGGTATTCCCCTGTTGATATAAGTACTTGTAGCGGCGATTGGTCTCTTCTACCGTGGCAAATCCCGCGTATTGCCGCATCGTCCATAGTCTACCCCGGTAGCCATTGGGCAAAATATGCCGGGTGTAAGGGAATTCGCCGGGAAGACTGCCATCACCTTTTCCATCCTCGGGCAGATAGACTCTTTTAACCGGAATGCCGCCGATCGCGGTTTTAAATTCCTTTTTTCTTTCGGACCTGTCCTGCGTCACTTTCCTCCTCCCGCATTTCTAGCATCTTCAATATAAATATGGTCTTCTACCCAGGCACTGAAATTAAGTCCGATAGTCGGTTCGTATTCCCGGTTAAAGGCTTCGGGGTATTTATCCCGCCATTCCTGCATCTGTGCCCCGCTGACCTTCTCTATCTCAACCAAATAACCGCTGGTAGCCATCCCGGCGCAATTCCTGGAGGTGGTCCCTCCTGGGGCTATGAGGTTAACAGCCCCGCCTCTATCCACTTTGCCAGGAATAATCCAATCGCAGCGCGCCCCGTGGTCCATTGAGATGACCCCGGGCATGATTCTTTCAGTTATTCTGGCGCCGCCCAGTACGGCTCCTCTCTCATTAAAGATTTTAACCAGGTCTCCAGTCTGGATGCCCCGTTTTTCCGCATCCCTGGCATGAATCCAGACGGGCTCATAAAGATACCCATCGGCCCCCTTCACTTTACAGGTCGGGATTTCCCGGGTCCAGGAGATATCGTCGTGCTGAGCGTGCACTCTCCACCGGCCGTGGTTGGACATCTGAAGGAGAGGGAACATCCTGGCCCTGGCGCTGGAGAGCCTTTCATCATGCGTCTCGCTCTTTTCAATCCAGCGGGGGATCGGACCTCTTTCCCTATCGTCAGGAAAGTTCTTAGCCAGTCTCCCGGAATAAATTTCCAGCTTGCCGGACGGGGTACCCAGAGGATATTTTTCAGGGTCTTCGTAGAATTTCCTCAAGCCCGGCGGGTCTTTTTCCCAATCTTCAGCAGTGGGGAACACATAATACTGTTTTTTCTTGAACTCTTCCCAGGTGGTAAGCTGGTCCAGACCGAGGCCGTCGAAGAAATGCTTCATCCATTCCCGGGTGGTTTTGCCTTCGGTAATGGCTTCATATTTGCCCATTTTTTGGGCTACCTCCAGGACGATTTCGTAATCGCTCTTGGACTCCCCGAGGGGCTCGATGGCCCGGCTCTGGTACATTACATTCTTCATTTGGGTGCCATCGCCGTTGTTGGCGGTCATGTCCTCCATTTCAAATATGGTACTGACCGGCAGGATAATGTCGGCCAGCAAGCAGTCATTTTCCAGCCACTGGTGCTGCACCACAAAGCACTCTATCTTGGGACTGCGGTAAGCCTCTATCGACGCATTGCCGTCATTCCAGCAGGTGGTGCGACAGGGAGAATCATTCCATATCATATGAATCTCGGTACCACCCTCCTCCTGGGATATGGGATAGGTATATTTTTCAAACTGATTTTCGACCGGTTCCGCCGCGCCGGTCTTACCGTACCAGGTCATAGGCGGATTAAAGATGGCTTTCTGAAACAGAGTCTTCGGGAAGTGCTGTTTCTGATGGACCCGGCACTGTCCTCCCATTGGAATCAGAACCCGGTCTGTAAAAGCCAGGTCCGTGCCGGCCGCTTCGAACGTATACCGCATTTTGGCTGCCGCCTTAACTCTGGGCATGCCCATGAAGGTTATCTGACACTGGTGAACTCCCGGCCTGCCCAGTCCCTGCATGGCCAGGAGAATGCATTCCAGGCGGGCGGGCTCATGAGAGAAAGCCCCCCTGATATAAGACCCCCCAAAGAAATGAGCTATTGAGGTAGCCTGGCGGGCAAACTCCCGCGCCAGGGCTTTGATGGTCCAGGACTGTACCCCGCACTTTTGGGATGCCCAGTCCGGGGTCTTCGGAACTCCATCTTCCTGGCCTAAAACATAGTCCGCAAACATATCAAATCCCACAGTATGGGTCTTCACGTATTCTTTATGAAATGTGCCCTCAGTGATCCAGGTGTAAGCGAGCGCCAGCTGCAAGGCGGCATCCGTATTGGGCAGTATCGGGATCCATTTATCGGCATG
>JAGDMY010000090.1 GCA_017860765.1 Chloroflexota bacterium
GTAGCAGGCTGCGGTAATTTTCCTCCGCCCTTGCGGCGAAAAAGGGCAGCATCCCTCCGCAGTGATGGGTGATAATTTTAAGGTCCGGGTAGCGGTCAAGCACTCCCCCGAAGATCAACCTCCAGATCGCCTGGGTAGTATCAAAAGGCCAACCAAAGACATGCATCATGCGCCAGCCGGTGCGCATTTCGACGAGGGGATTGGCCTGCCAGTTAGTGGGATGGATGAAGAGAGGCAGGTTGTATTCCAGCAGTTTCTCGTAGAAGCCAAAAAAGCGGGGCGAGTCCAGACCCTCGCCTGCCTGGCTGGTGGCCACCGCGACTGCCCGGCAGTCCAGTTCATTGACGTCGCGGTCAAGTTCACGCAGAGCCCCTGGCATATCCAGGAGGGAAATCAGACAGATATTCACAAACTTGCCCGGATAGGCCTTGCAGAGGGCATAATTATCATCATTCGAAATGCGGCAGATTTCCGCTGCTTCTGCTGCGTTAAATCCCAGCAGAATGGGAGCGGTCTGGCTCAGTGCCTGAATATCGACCCCGTATTTCTCCATCACCCCCAGACGCTTTTCCAGGTCAGCGTTGTAGGGAGCATACCCGAAGTCTCTCCCGCTGCCAAAGTAATGGCTGGTCTTTTCCAGAATCTGGCAGACCGGTTGCGAAATATAGTGGGCCAGAATATCGATGATCATCTAGCGCCTGTTCGCTTCCAACCCTATTTCTGTCCGAATTTTTCATGGAAGACTATTTCTGTCAGTGTTTTTCTTGGCCGGGGATTGGGTTGAAATTCAGGATATCCCACCGGGGTCATTTCCACGACAGCAAAGTTTTGCGGCACGCCGAGGACGGTCGCCGCTTTCTGGGCATCAAATTGCCCGACGTGTACGGTGCCCAGTCCCAGCGCAGTCGCTGCCAGCATGAGGTTTTCCATGGCCAGGGCTACGTCAAACATAAACCAGGATTCGCCTTTATCAGTGGTAGTTTTGCCATCATAGACCCCGGCTATCCCTTTCTCGGCACAGGCTACGATCACTACCGGGGCATTTTTAACGGCGTTTGTCGCCGGGTTGGCAGCCATAGCGGGGGTGGGGGGAGTCAACACCTCGGACAATTGAGATTTTAAGCTATTATCCCGCACAACTATGAATCTCCAGCATTGCGTATTTGACCAGGAAGGCGCCAGCCGGGCGGCATCCAGGATGGTCTCCAGAGTTTTTTCATCCACCGGGTCGGCCTTGTATTTGCGAATGCTGCGGCGGTTCTTGATAGCTTCCAGAATATCCATTATGCCTCCTTCAATGATAAATAATGCGGACTCAACTAACAGTTAAGTATAACTTATACCCTCTGGCATTTCAAAAGGGGAATTTAATTACGGGAGCTCTTACCCGGGTTTGATTTGGTGTTTTTTAATCTTGTTTTTCGACCTTCGGAGGTCCTCCCGAATTATCATTTAGCTTGCGTTATGTTATAATTCAGGCGTAAACTGGATTTAATTTGTAAAAATAATCACGGTAGGTGTTGGATTGGTCATTCCTGATGGGATCGAGGGAATAATTGAAGCCAAGGGGCAGCTTATCGCAATGCTGACCCGGGCGGCCCGGGCGGCCCAGGAGGCCGGAAGACTGCCCCCGGTGGTCCTGCCGGAGGTAACCCTCGAGCGGCCCCAGAATCCGGAGCACGGGGACTATGCTTCCAGCTTTCCCCTGAAGCTGGCTCGAGCCGCCAGAGCTAATCCTCTGTCAATTGCCGGCGATCTGGTCAAAACGATGGGAGCAGAGTCCGGAGTCGCCGATATCTCCGTGGCGCCGCCGGGTTTTATTAATTTCACCCTTAAGAGGGGTTGGCTGACAGAGCAGGTGAATTCCATATTGACTGCCGGAGAGAAGGTTGGCAATAGCGCTAAAGGCCAGGGCGCCAAAGTGCAAATAGAGTTTGTCAGCGCCAATCCGACCGGACCTCTCCATGTAGGCAATGGCCGGGGGGCTATCCTGGGTAGTTCTTTAGCCAGGGTATTTGCGGCCGCCGGTTACAGGGTTGAACAGGAATATTACATAAATGATGCGGGCAACCAGGTTAATATTTTTTTCCGTTCCCTGTATGCCCGCTATCAGCAAGCCTGGCATGTGGATGCGGAAATGCCTCCGGATGGTTATCAGGGCGCTTACCTGGTTGACCTGGCCAGAGAAATTGTCTCTGAATATGCTGACCGGTTCCTGAAGATGCCTGAGGATGAAGCTGTGAAGACCCTGGGCCAGGTAGGCCTGGAGAAGATGCTGGAACAGATCAGGATGGACCTGGAGCTGCTGGGGGTTAAATTTGATGTCTGGTACCGCGAGAGCAGCCTTTATCAGAGCGGTTTATTTGAGAAGGTTACTGAAATACTTCGCCAGGGCGGCTTCCTTACCGAAAGAGAAGGGGCGACCTGGTTCGTTTCTACAGCTCTGGGCGATGATAAGGACAACGTAGTCATCCGGGGGGATGGATCGCCCACCTATTTTGCTTCAGATATTGCTTATCATTACAACAAATTTGTCCAGCGGCAATTCGATAAAGTGATCGATATCTGGGGGGCTGACCACCAGGGCCATGTCTCCCGCATGAAGGCGGTTGTGAGCGCCCTGGGCATTGATCCCCGCCGGCTGGATGTCATTCTGTACCAGCTGGTGACGCTGGTTCGTGGCGGCGAGGTCGTCCGGCTATCCAAGCGCAGCGGAGACATCATCACCCTGCGGGAAGTGATTGAGGAAGTGGGCGCCGATGCCTGCCGGTTCTTCTTCCTGGCCAGATCGGCGGACAGCCAGATGGACTTTGACCTCGATCTGGCCAAGAAACAGTCGCAGGATAACCCGGTATACTATGTGCAGTATGCCCATGCGCGCATCTCCTCTATTTTACGCCTGGCGCAGGAAAAGGGTATCGATTATAGCAGCGGGGATGTCTCCTTGCTCACCGGCGCGCCGGAGTTGGCCTTAATCCGCCAGCTGCTGCGGCTGTCTGAGATCGTGGAAATCATTGTGCAGACCTCAGAGCCCCATCACCTGACTTATTATGCCCAGGACCTGGCCACAGTTTTTCATAGCTTCTATAAAAAGTGTCGGGTCGTCACCAAGGATGAAGCCATGACAAAGGCCCGCTTGAAACTGGTCGACGCCACAAGGGTAGTACTGGCGAAGACGCTGCATCTGATGGGGATCACTGCCCCGGAGAAGATGTAAGCGGATGAGGAACAAATATTAATTTAGACTGGGGTAAATAATGAAACGAGTATTTTCCGGGACCCGTCCGACAGGCAAATTGCATTTAGGAAATTATCTGGGAGCTCTCCAGAACTACGTGAAGCTCCAGGATGAATACCAGTGTATTTATTGCATCGTAGACTGGCACGCCTTAACCACCTTAACAGATACCCGCGAGCTCCAGGGCAATATACTTGAAATGGCGCTGGACTGGCTGGCAGCCGGAATCGATCCCGGTCGGACCATTATCTTTGTGCAGTCTCATGTTCCCGAGGTCACCGAGCTGCACCTTCTGTTAAGCATGATTACCCCCTTAAGCTGGCTGCTGCGTGTCCCCACCTTCAAGGAGAAGGCCAAACAGCAGCCGGATAATATTAACTACGGATTGGTGGGCTACCCGGTTTTACAGACCGCTGATATCATTCTTTATAAAGCCGAAGTGGTACCGGTGGGCGAAGACCAGTTGCCCCATCTGGAGCTGGCCCGCGAGATTGTGCGACGTTTTAATACTTTGCTGGGCCCGACTTTTCCAGAGCCTGTCGCCAAGCTCACTTCTTTCCCCATGGTAATAGGGTTGGACGGTAAGGAAAAGATGAGCAAGTCCCTGAACAATCAGCTCGAAATCTCAGCTTCGCCCGAAGAAATCACGGCCAGGATTAAAACCGCTGTTACCGATCCGGCCCGTGTTTACCGCAAGGACATCGGCCACCCCGAAGTATGCAATATCTACCGTTTCCATCAATATTTTGACCCGGACCAGGTAGCTGACATCGCCAGAAAATGCACCACGGCGGAGATCGGCTGTGTCGACTGCAAGTTGCTGGTAGCCAGGGAAATCAACCGCTCCCTCGAGCCCTTCAGACAAAGGAGGGCAGAGCTGGCCGCCCGGCCGGAATATGTCAGGGAAGTCCTGGAGGACGGGGCCAGAAGGGCCCGGGAAATCGCCCGGGAGACTTTGAAAGAGGCCAAGCACAGAATCGGACTTCAATAGTTGTGAGAGAGTCTCCCCAGGAGAGAAAGCTGATATAAGATTTAGGATTTAGTATTTAAGAATCCTCCCCTCCCCTCCTGAGTGGTAAATCGCATCTCTGCCAGTTAGTGCGTTTCGAGCAAAGCCTGTCTTAAGCTGAAGAGGGCCTGGGTTACCGCTCTTCTAATCAGCAGATTGGACCGCCAGGGATAGGTCTGGGCCAGATTTCGGTCGCCTGGCTTAAGACTGATAGCAATGAAAGCCCTGCCGGTCGGGGCGTCGCTGCCAGGCTCGATATAGCCATCGATACCGATTCCTATATCGGCGGCAAATTTTTGCCGGACCACCGCGGCCATGCGTGAGGCTGATTGCAGGTCTGCTTGACCGGATGGTCCCCGCTCCATTCCCCAGGCCGTCCGCATCCCTTCGTCTCCGGCAATTATCCCGCCTTTGAAGAAACTGGCACTTTGCGGAGCGTTAGCCAGTGAGCAGGATAAAAGTCCTCCGGTGAAAGACTCTGCCGAGGCCAGGGTCAGATTTTTTTCACCCAGCAGGCGGCTGACTACTTCTTCGAGCGTATCCCTGTCTGCTCCCCAGACGTTGCTTCCTAAAATTTGGCGCAGCTCGCTTTCTCGTTCGGATATCAGGGCGGAGGCATAGTCTCTATCGGGTGCCTTGGCCGTAATGCGAAGTTGAATGCCATCGAATTTGGCGTACAGGGCGAGGGTGGGGTTGGCCGAGGACATAAAGCCCCCCACTAGCTGGTCAATTTTTGCTTCAGATAACCCCCAGGTTTTAAGCGTGCGTGACAGAATGACTGCCCCGCCCTTCCTTTCTAACCTGGGCAGCACTTCCTTGAACCACATCGGCTGCATTTCGCCGGGCGGTCCGGGCAGAGAAACGATGATCTTGCCGTCTTTTTCCACCCACCAGCCTGGAGCAGTACCCAGGGGATTAGGGATAGCCGCTGCTGAAGGAATCAGGGTGGCCTGTTTCAGATTGTTCTCAGGCATTTCCAGTCCCAATCGGGCAAAATAGCCGGTAATATGGTCTTTCAACCCCGGGTCCACTTCCATTGATTCGCCCATCAGCCCGGCAATGACTTCCCGCGAAATATCCCCCTTTGTGGGGCCCAGCCCGCCTGTGATAATAATAATATCGGACCGCTCCCGGGCTTGCCGTAAGACGCCTAAAAATCGATCGTAATTATCTCCCACAATTGAAGCATAATAAAGGTCTATGCCCAGGGTGGCGAGCTGGCTGGCAATGAAGGAAGTATTGGCGTCTATTACCTCACCAAGCAAGAGTTCGGTTCCACTGGCAATGATTTCTGCTCTCATCAAAACCTAGATAGTGCCCTTTTTTTTCATAGCCTCCACCTCATCCGCGCTCAATCCCAGCAAATCCCGCAAGACTTCAGCGGTGTGTTCTCCCAGTTCGGGGGCAAAACCCGCGGCTTTGGTGGGAGTTTTGGAAAATTTGAAGGGAGTATTTACCACTTTAAACTTCCCGTATTTAGGGTGTTCAAGGTCAACAATCATTTCCCGGGCTTTAATTTGAGGGTCATCGACCACCTGATCTACCCTGTTGACCGGGCCGCAGGGAATCCTGAGCCCTTCGAAGTCCTTTATCCACTCTGCAGTAGTCCTGGTCTTTAAGGCCTCGTTAATGACCGGTTCCAGGACGTCCCAATGCTGCGTGCGCAGCCAGCCGTTTTGGAAACGCGGGTCGTCTATCAGCTCTAATCGATTTATCGCCGAACAGAAAAGAGGCCATTGGTCATTGGCCCCGCCCCTGGGAGCCAGAGCCACATACCCATCCCTGGTAGGGAAGGCGGCAAAAGGGGAAACTACTGGATGTCGGGTTCCCAGCGGTTGGGGTATGGTCCCGGTATTGAGATAGCGCACAAAAGCATTTTCCTGGACGGTAACCTGTGAATCCAGCATACTGACATCGATAAACTGGCCTTCTCCGCTCACATCGCGTTCATGGCCCCGGGTCTCACCGGCGGCCTCCCCGGTCCTTCACCGGTATAGCTTAGAATTCCCCCCATTGCCTGGACGATAATATCAAAAGCCGGTTTGGGGGCGTAAGGTCCATATTGCCCGAATCCCGATCCTGCAACGTAAATGATCCGGGGATTATGCTGCTTGAGCACAGCGTAGGATAAGCCCAATTTTTCCATTGTTCCCGGTTTAAAATTTTCTACCAGGATATCTACCTTTCTAATCAGGTTGAGCAAAAGCTCTTTACCGGCCTGGGATTCCATATTTAGAGTCAGGCTTTTTTTACCCCGATTCAAGCTCAGGAAATAGGTGCTCATGCCCCTGACAAAAGGCCCGTTGCCCCGGGCCATATCTCCTCCCGGGGGCCTCTCGACCTTGATCACCTCAGCGCCTAAATCCTTGAGCAGCATTGTACAATAAGGCCCGAATAGGGCTTGAGTTAAATCGAGGACCTTGATGCCATGCAGTGGACCACCCATGTTTCTCCTTTAATTTGAAAAATTTACGCTTTAGCGGGACCCTGGTTCTTCGGCTTTGGATGTATCATAACACATTACCGCGTAATGCGAAATAATACTGGCCGGCCGCTGAAAGCCCTAAGCTTTCCCCTTCCTGTCGATTACCCAGAAGATGATACAGCCGATTGAGGCCGTTATTACACAAATCAAGAAGGTCAGATGATAGCCGCCGGTGGTATCAAAAATATACCCGGCCAGGGTTGGCCCGATGGCCCCTCCAGCCGAGTTGGCAAATACTATGGCGCCGATAACTGGGCCCAGGGCGCTTAACCCGAAATGCTCGGCCACTAACGGAGTTAATAGAATGCCAAATCCAGAAACACACCCGTAAATGACCGCGAAAATATAAAGCGCGGGTATGCTGGCGCTCAGAAATAGTCCCAGAAAAGCCAGTGCCAGCAAGGCAAAGGCGGCAAAAATGGTAGTCTTGTTGCTGAACCTATCGCCCGCAATTCCCAGGGCGATCCTGCCCACTGTCCCGGCGATGCCGATGGTGGTTAAAATACTGGCGGCAGCGATCGCTGACATTCCCAGGTCAGTAGCGTAAGGTACGGTATGCACAGAACCCACCTGAAAGAAGAAGCCATAAACAAACCAGGCTGAGAAAATCAACCAGAACTGCCTGGTCCTGGCGATTTCCCGAAACGAGGGTGACGGGGCGTGTGACACAGGTCGGGCACCCTGAGATTCCGGGAACTCCACCTGATAGGCCCGGGCCGGTCGGGTCTTTAAGAACTGGGCCAGCAGGACAGTAAGTACCAGATTAACCAGGCCGAGAATGAGAAGGGAATTGCGCCAATCGAAGATAGCGATGAGCTGGCTGGCGATAGTGGGTACAACGGCAATGCCAATGCCGATGCCGGAAATCGCGATGCCCGCCATCAGACCGCGTCTGCGGCCGAACCATCTG
>JAGDMY010000091.1 GCA_017860765.1 Chloroflexota bacterium
GCTGCAGAGCCATTTCTGCGAGGTGGATGAGGATATCTGTGCTTATGCGGTAGAGGGCCATCGCCTGATGCCTGAAATGGTGCAGGAGGTTGGTTTGGTATCCAGGGGTCCCACCCCCAGAATCACTTTTTTGCCGCACCTGATACCCATGAACCGGGGAATATTAAGCGCCTGCTATGCCAATATCATACCCGCCAAGCTGCCGGGGAAAAACTCCCAAGAGGCGGTCAGAAAGATTTATGCGGACTATTTTGGCAACGAACCCTTTGTCAAAGTAGTGGATGTTCCGCCTCATACCAAGTATACGCTGGGGAGCAACTTCTGCCTTATTTATCCCACGATTGATCCGCGGACCGGCAAGTTGATTGTAATTTCCTGCCTTGATAATCTGGGGAAAGGGGCGGCCAGTCAGGGTGTTCAGAATATGAATGTCATGCTGGGCTTGCCGGAGGCCACCGGAATCAACTCTCCGGGCTTGTTTCCTTAGTCCGGCGAGCGCTCTGACACATATAAAAAGGGCCCCCCTCTCAGTCCGGGAGGGGGGCCCTTTCTAAAACTGATTGAATCCAATTATCTAACAATGTTGACGAATAGCGGGGCCATGACCAGAGTGATAGTAGCCAGAAGCTTGACCAGCACGTGGACAGACGGGCCCGCTGTGTCTTTGAAGGGGTCGCCCACGGTATCGCCGACAACTGCCGCGGCATGAGGGGCGGAACCCTTGCCCAGGACTTTCCCGTTTTCATCTTTAAGCTGGTTGTCTTCGATGAATTTCTTGGCGTTATCCCAGGCTCCGCCGCCGTTGTTCATGAAAGAGGCCATCAGGATGCCACCGATAGTGCCGACCATCAGAACAGCGGCTACCACCGCAGCGGCATCATAGCCGGCCGCAGCCGGAATATAGCGGAAAATAACACCGATGATGATGGGGGCCAGCACCGGGATCAGGCCGGGAACAATCATCCCTCTCAGGGCGGCTCTGGCGGTGATGTCCACGGCGCGCGCATAATCGGGTTTGACAGTCCCCTTCATAATCCCCGGGTTCTCCCGGAACTGCCGTCGCACCTCTTCAATAATCTTGCTGGCAGTTCCGCTGACAGCCCGGATGGCAAAGGAGCAGAATAAATAGACTATCATGGCGGCTAATAGAGCGCCCACAAAAACATCTACCCGGGCCAGGTTCACGACATCAAAAACCGGGACATTGCGTAACAGGGCCACTCTATCCAGGTAGGCCTGGAACAGCAGGAAGGCGGCCAGACCGGCGGAGACCATGGCGTAACCCTTGGTGAGGGCTTTGGTGGTGTTGCCAACCGCATCCAGGCGATCAGTAATTCTTCTGACCTCGGGACCGGAACCGGCAAATTCATTGACGCCATTGGCATTATCGGTGATGGGACCAAAGGTATCCTCTGTCAGGATAAAGGAGCAGGTCATTAGCATGCCCATAGTGGCGATGGCCGTGCCGAAAGCCCCGGCGCCGGGGACTCCGCTCTGGGTTCCCAGGAAATGGGATGACAGGAGGGCGACGCCAATGATAATGGCGGTCAAGAAGGTGCTTTCGAAGCCAACCGCCACACCCGTTACTATATTAGTAGCGGGACCGGTCTTAGAGGCTTCAACGATCGACTTGACCGGTCTGAATCTGCCTTCAGTATAGTACTGGGTCACATAAACGATTACGATGCTGGCCAGGATACCGATTATCCCTGAACCGGCCAACCATCCCCAACCGCCCTTAGCCTCACCCAGCATTGCCCAAACCGTAAGCACCATGGCGATAGCACTGAGTACCACGGCCACATAGTAGCCGCGATTAAGGGCACTCATGGGGTTCTCGTCGCCCCGGATGCGCACCGCCAATATACCGATTATGCTGGCAATTAGACCAAAGGAGCGGACCACCAGGGGGAAGATGACCCAGGCGATGTTATTAGTGGCCAGGAAGATTGTGATGCCCAGGACCATCGCTCCGATGTTTTCCGCTGCGGTGGACTCAAACAGGTCGGCGCCGCGGCCTGCGCAGTCACCAACGTTGTCACCCACCAGATCAGCGATAACCGCGGCATTACGAGGGTCATCCTCGGGAATCCCGGCTTCCACCTTGCCAACCAGGTCGGCGCCCATATCCGCAGCCTTAGTATAAATTCCGCCGCCCAGCTGGGCGAATAGGGCTACGAAGCTGGCACCGAAACCGAAACCCAGGATAAGATGAGGGGCAACCTCGGGGTTGGCTGCGCCGCCATAAGCGAAGAAGATTACAGTAACACCAATCAGGCTGAGGACTACGATGAGGAATCCAGGGACCGCCGCGCCACGCAGGGCTACCTGAACAGCCTCATTCAAACTCTTTTGTGAAGCCGCCGCGCAGCGGCAATTGGATTTAACAGCGATAATCATGCCGATGAAACCGGCAATACCGGAGCAGATGGCGCCTACCAGGAAGGCGACGCCCGTTCTCCAGGCAAAGCCCAGGGCTGTCATGTTGGGAATGCCCTTCTCCCCGTGGAGTACGCCCACGATTACGGCAATAATAATGGCCACCAGAATGGAGATCCAACCTATGGTACTGTATTGACGTTTTAGAAAAGCCCAGGCCCCTTCATAAATCATGTCACCCACTTTTTTCATCTCCGGCGTACCTGGACTACGTCTGAGCGTGGTGATAATCAACCAGACGGCAAATATAATAGTCAGCACAATCGCCACCGGCACCGCCCAAAAAATTCCGGGTAGCATCTTTCTTCCTATACCTCCTTTAAACTATTAATGGTATACAAAGTCGCATTTCGACTCTCAACACACAAAACTCCACCCGTAAACTCTTCGATCGATCTCTGAATAATATAAAGGGAGAAATTGGAAAAGAAGCCATAAATTTCAGTCATATCATACTACAAGGTTTACGGCAGGTCAATAATCGTTTAAGCCAATGGCCTGCGGTGAGTTAATCAAAGCCGGGACAGAGCTTCGGAGGAGATTTTTGATGGTATAATAGTGTTTGGCAAAGGAGCTCCTGATAATCTACCAAAAATCAAACTACCGGTGGTACATACTGGCCCTGGCCATGCTTTCCTATGGCACCATTGCCGGTTTGCAGAGGATGTGCCTGCCGGTGCTCTTCAAGGAAATCTCCACCGAATTAAATTTAAACCTGGTCTCTATCGGCACGATCTGGGGGCTGGATCCTCTGGCAGGAGTCTTTATCGGCCTGCCCTCGGGGCTGTTGGCGGACCGCTTCGGGGTGAAACGGTCCCTGGTGGCAATTTGCATTCTGGCCGGGATGATCGGCAGTCTCAGGGCTTTTTCCGTCAATTTCTTAACCCTGGCCCTCAGTACGCTGGTTTTCGGATTCGTGTCCGCCGCTACCGTTTCAACTACGGTCAAAGCTGCCGGGGTCTGGTTCAGGCCCCGCCAGCTGGGCCTGGCTAATGCCCTCCTGCAAATCTCCTGGTTTGGGTGCGCTATGATCGCCACCATGCTGAGTGCGACGGTGTTGTCGCCTTCCCTGGGAGGCTGGAGGCAGGTCATACTACTGTTTAGCGGCCCTCCGGTCCTGGTGGGCCTCCTGTGGCTTATTACCGGCAGGGAACCCGTTAAGGGGCAACCGGCTGCGACGTCTGTCAGTGACATCCCTTTCAGGCAATCTTTATCCAGGGTTATCCATATACGGGAGGTCTGGATCATCGGACTTATTCAGATCGCCATTTTCGGTACTCATACCGGCCTGATGGGTTATCTACCGCTGTATCTGCGTAATATCGGCTGGAGTACCGTGGGCGCCGACAGCGCTATTACGGTCCTCAACGGGGCCTGTCTGCTGGGGATCATCCCGATGGTGCTTCTGGCCAACAGGCTGGGCTCACAGAAGGGGATGCTGATTTTCTCTGTATCTATAATATCGGTAAGCATGCTGTTGCTGCCATTTGTCCAGGGCAGCCTGGTATATGTCCTGCTTTTTGTCAGTGGTTTTTTGCGGAGCGCGGCGATGCCGCTCCTCAGTACGTTATTATTCAATACCAGGGGGGTGGGCGCCACATACGGAGGCACTGCTATAGGCCTGGCTTCCGCAATGGGCATGGTAGGTTCTTTTCTGGCCCCCCCTCTGGGGGCCAGTTTTACCTTTATCAGCCAGAGCATGCCCTTTATTTTCTGGGGGATCCTGCCGGCGATAGCTTTGCCGCTATTCTGGTTTATCAAAGAGGACCGGAACAGGAAGCTGTCTGGCGAGCGCGGATTCGAACTCTGAAAAGGGAGATACCGAAGGCTGATATATCAGGCCATCCTTGAGCCAGATGACGCGGTCGACGTATTTGCGATCCTCGGGTTCATGGGTAACCATGACGATGGTCTGGTTGAGCTCGCGGTTGAGTCTTTTAAAGAGCTCCAGGACGATTTTAGCGGAAGAGGCATCCAGGGAGGCGGTAGGTTCATCGGCGAAGAGGATTTTGGGCTGATTGATTAAAGCGCGGGCGATGGCGGCCCTCTGCTGCTCACCGCCGGAGATCTCATGGGGGTAATGATCGAGTCTTTCACCCAAGCCCACAGTTTGCAGCAGATTTTGGGCGCGGTCGCGGTGGTGGTTCTGCTTGCCCAGGCCCACGGAGGGGAGGTAGGTATTTTCCAGGATGGTCATTTCAGAGATTAAGGAGAACTCCTGGAAGACATAGCCCAGATGGCTGAGTCTGAATTTAGCCTGTTCTTCGGCGGAAAGCTGGAGGACCTTGCGGTTATCGAGGGAGATATCGCCGGAGGTAGGGGAGTCCAGGAGACCCATAAGGTGGAGGAGGGTGGACTTGCCGGAACCGCTTCTGCCCATGATGGCGATGAACTCGCCGGGATGGACCTGGAGGGAGATGCCCTTCAGGGCATGGGTAGCGGTGGAGCCCTTGCCGTAAATTTTCTGCAAGTTATGGACCTTAATCATAATCTCTGGCAGTCCTTCATTCTTAATTTCCCCAAATAGCTTTAATAATGCTTTCGCGGGTGATATTGAGCACCGGGATAATGCCGGCCAGGATGGCGGCGAGGAGCAGGCCGATAATGCCGTTGCGGATATTGGCCATATCGATGGTCAGGCTGACCAGACCGATGGGCAGATCAATGGGGTGGCCATCGAAATAAGGTTTAATGACATAGCCCAGGATAATACCGCCGAAGATAATGCCCAGGGCGGCATAGAGCAGGGCCTGAATCAAATAAGAAGTGAGGACCACGGAGCGGTTGATGCCGATCGCCCGCAGGATGCCGATCTGCCTTTTGCGGTGGCCGACGTTGATATAGATGACGATAAACATGACGACACCGGCCACAATCAGGCCGATGCCGCCGATGAGGGAAGAGATGACGCTGAAGCTGGAGACGATGCCGCCGACGCCGCCGCCGTAGTCCAGCCAGCTTCTGATCTGGCCGTTAATGCCCAGGGACTGGAGGTCGGCGATGATTTGCTTATCGTCGGACCCGGGGAGGGTGCGGACCAGGATCTGGCTGGCGCGGTCGTTGACGGCGCCCGGTCCTAAAACGGAAGCCAGTTCGGGGGTAGTGAGAAAGGCCATATTGTTGGCCTGGACTTCGCGGGCCTTAAAGATGCCTTTGACGGTATACTCGCGCTGGAGCTGGTTGGGGAAGGTCAGGCGCACTTTATCGCCCACCCTGACGCCCCCCAGGGTGAGGAAGGCCTGGTTATCGGACTGGTTGCCGCCGGCGATATCCACTCCCAGGACAATGCGGTCGCGGTCTGAGGGAGCTAAATAGCTGCCGGCGATCAGGCTCTGCTGGATGGTGGTGACGGCGGCTTCCTTGAGGGGGTCGATGCCGATCACGGGCCAGTCTCCGCTCTGGTCCTTGTCCTGAAGGGAGGTCCTGGCCTGCCAGTTAAACTCAAAGTGAGCGTTGAGGTTGAGGTGCGGGGCGACTCCGGCGATGCCGGGGATCTGGGCGACTTTATTTTGGATCTGGTCGGCATGGTCCAGATAGTAGCGGTCAGAGGGGGGGTCGATGACGATGTTGCCGAAGAGGGTATTGATTTGCTCCTGGTTAATGGCGTCGGTGACGCCGGACATAATGGAGGGGGTCAGGATGAGGTTGGCAAAGCTGAGGGACATGACCAGGATAATCAGCATGACTCACATACAACCCATCCAGGATTAAAAGCTATATGCCCGTATTACCCCTTTTCTCCCACCCCCACCATCGACGGGTTAATCTGATGGCACTTACGGCGAGTTAACTGGAGTGACCAGTCACCGCGGCATCGGGCCCCTGACGTAATTGTAGACCTGGTGACCGGCAGCGGAATTGAGGCGATACCCTGTCAATTAGCTCATAGCCAAACCCGGAATCAGCGATTATTACCCTTATAATGTCAGTCTATTATATAAACGACACAAGGGCAAATCTGCCTAGACGGTCTAGGTATCCGGAGGCGCCGAAAAGCTAACCGTTCTTGTCGGCCCGAGAGCCTACATTAAAGGCATGATTGACACAGACTCCCACCGTTATGGCGCCGTAGACGATCGAGCCAATCAGGATGGCTGACTGATCGATTTTCCAGGAGTTGGTTTCCCGGAAATAGCTGAAAACAAAAAAGGCCATAGTGCCCAGGATGGCAAAGGCCAGGAGATTGACCAGAAAGGCTCTAGCGGAGAATCCCAGCCTATTTTGGGGAAGCGGCGGGGATTTGTAACGGGGACCTGCAGAGACCGGTTTTTTCGTCGGTGGTGCGACCACCCTCTTAGCCGCCGGTTCGAGGGACTTATGGCCTGTATGCAGTTCAAATTTAACCACGGCACTATCCAGGGCATGGGTGTTTTCATTCTCCAGTCTAATCGCCAGATTGGCAGAATATTGCCGGTCAGGTTCTCCGATCCCGGAGCATTCCAGCGTCACTTCCAGGGGAAGGCGTTCACCCGTAGTTGAATTTACCCCGGTCACGGTCAACCAGGGGGCTGGCTGATTGTCAATCCAGACGCTGGTATAGGGACCGCCGGTATTTCTGATGGTTAAAGTGGCGGTTTTCTTCTCCCCGATATTGACATCAAAGTGTATGGCAGCCGGTTCAATGGAAAGTTTGGGCGGAATCCTATAGGGATTGTTGCTGGGAATACTGGCAAAGCTGAAGGCCTGGTTTATCAGTGCCAGTTCGGCTTCAGCTTTTTTGCGGATATTCTCGGGCTTGTCCAGATTTTTGTCGGGGTGAAGCAGCTGAGCTTTATAAAGATATTGCTCTTTAATTTCGGCCTCTGTGGCCGTCTCAGGAACCCCGAGAATACGGCAGGCTTCTGCCCAATCCATTAGGTCTCTCCTCTGGGCAGTATGCTTTTAGGGCCTGGCAATAGCAGTGAGGCCCCGGATATTGCTTTGGCGAACATATCACTGGAAACCTTGCTGCTCAACTCAGTCCGGGAAGCCAGTTTTTTCAAAAATTCCTGCTCGGCATCATCTGTGCCGATAGTCATTATTTCAACACCATCCGCTTTAGCTTTGCCAGCAGCTTCCAGACTGCTCTTTATGTTATCGGGCATACCATCGGTGGCAATGACTATAACCCTGGTGCCGGTTAAGTTCTTTAATTTGCTGTGGGCGATTTTAATGGCAGCGGTCATGTTGGTTGAACCTACGGCTTTAAGATCTTTTATCTGGTCCTGTAAAAGATCGATATTATTGGTGGGATCAAAGAGCACCTCCGCTCCGTCGCTGAATTTGATCAGGCCTACACGGTAGTTCTTTTTAAAGGCGTCTTTAGCGAAATCAATAATGCCCAATCTGGCCTGGTCCAATTTTTGCTTCACCCGCATACTTCCAGAGCAGTCAAGGACGAAATACAGCCATCCCAGGGCGACTGCGAAGCTGGTGGCGATGGGCTTTTCAGAAGCCTTAATTTTGATACCGCCGCCGGTGACCGAAATCTCCTGGCCGATCGGTTTTTGGGAGATTTGAATACCGGTGCTCTTTTCCTTATTCATAATCATACCCCCGGACTCATCGCTCTATCGTATAAGCAGTATGAGATAGCTCTATATTACTATTATCGGCTGATATTTAACAGTATTCATATAGTACTCCTGTACCGGTTAGTTGAATCCAGCGGCTATTTTGGGAGGCCACAACACTAAACCCGGATAAAAAATCTCAGAATGATCGATAAAACGTTCAGTATCAAGCTGTAGGCATTTTTCTCTTTATCTGAAAGCTGGCCAGGCTCCAGGGGATGCCAGGTGAGGCTGTCCACCGGTGTAGATAAAAAGCTGCCCAATTTTCCCAGGGTATCGGTGGTATCGCCGGTTTTATGCTCGGCCAATATTCTGGCCATCTCCCGTTCCAGCTTTTCATCTACAATCGTCACCTCCCGTGGTTTCTGCAAGCTCTGGCGATAGTTCTGGTATTTGATAAATTCACCCCTGTTTAGCCAGAATCCGCTGCACAGCGGACAGCGGGCGATGATAATTTCCCTGGGGAAAAAAGGGTCAGAAAAGTGGACCAGTTTAGTCTGGTCCCTGGGACAGAGGAGCTCCTCGTTTTCGATGGTGGTGGGGCTCCTTAGGAGATCGATATTCAAGGATTCGATCTGGTCAGCCTTCCCCTGTTTAACCATATATAGCTCCGACTCATCGAACCACAGTCCCCCGCACTGCGGGCATTGATCGAGAACCACCGTTTGGCCATAATGGGACTCAGTTTTCACCGGCTGTATTTCTATATGGTCGTTCGGACAAATCATGGCGCACAGAACTCCCGCGGGCTTTCTGGTTGGCACCCAGTTTATTCCCATAATACACCCGCTTTAGCTTGCAGGCAACCCTGCTTAACTTCACATTTGAGGGGTAAAGGTGTATCATAAAATTGATTCCCTGATAGATCTTTAAATACCTAAGCTATTTCAAATAATATTATAGGAGCTTGAAAAACTTATGGATAAAGGAAAAAGGAAGGTAGTCAGGACTACAGCCTGGTCTCCTGGCTGCGGATCACACGGCGGATGTGGTTTTAAGCTCGAAGTCGAGAATGGTCAGCTGGTTAAAGTGGAGGGCGATGAGGTCCACCCCTGGAATCAAGGCCGGGTTTGCCCGAAGGGACTGGCCATAACTCAGTACGTGCACCATCCTGATCGGGTCAGACATCCTCTGAAGAGGGTGGGCGAGCGCGGCGAGGGTAAATGGGAGCAGATCACCTGGGATGAGGCCTTCGATATTTGTGAGAAACGGCTTAAGGATATCCGTGAAAAATATGGTGCCGAATCGGTGCTTTTCGCTCAGGGGACGGGCCGGGATATCGGCGGACCGATCACTTATCTTTGTTATGCTTACGGCAGCCCCAACTGGGTGCAAATCGGCCTGGCCGGACATTCCTGCTACACCCCCCGACAGGGCGCTATGTTCGTCACCAATGGCGATTACACTATGGCGGACTGTTCTCAATTTCTGGAGCAACGTTATAACGATCCCCAATGGGTCAGACCGAATGTCATCATCAACTGGGCGCAGAATCCCATCAACGGCTGCTTCGATGGTTTCTTCGGCCACTGGATAGTCGACTGCATGAAGAGGGGCTCCAAACTGATTGTAATCGATCCGCGGGTAACCTGGCTGGCCAGCCGGGCTGAGATACACCTCCAGAACCGCCCCGGAACAGACGGCGCCATCGCCCTCGGCATGCTGAATGTGATTATCAATGAGGGCCTTTATGATAAGGAATTCGTAGACCAGTGGTGCTACGGTTTTGATGAGCTCAAAGAAAGGGTCCAGCAGTACCCTCCGGAGAAAATGGCAGCTACTGCCTGGGTCAAAACGGAGGATTTAATCCGGGCAGCCCGGCTGTACGCCCGGAGCAAGCCATCCGCAATCCACTGGGGGGTACCCATCGATGGCAATCCGCAGGGAACGGTCGTAGCACAGGCCATCGCCCACCTCTGGTCAATTACAGGCAACGTCGATATCCCGGGGGGCAACGTTATAGCCAAAGCCGCTTTCGGGGTTACAACTTATCCCTTCAGCAGCCAGGAAATGCTGGACCTCTATGGTGAAGACCTGGTCAAGAGGCTGAATGAGAAGAGAATTGGCTGTGACCGTTATCCAATGATTAAGAACTTCCGCGGCTGGGGCCAGCCGGATGTGCTGCTGGAGCAGCTAGAGACCGGTAAACCCTACCCGATCCATGGCGCCTGGATTCAGACTTCCAATCCCATTGGAGGGCAGGCTGGCGACCCTAAACGACACCTTGAAGCCCTTAAGAAACTCGATTTTATTGTGGTGGTGGATACTTTCCAGACCCCTACCAGCATGTCGCTGGCGGATATTTTCCTGCCGGCTGCAGCCCTCTCTGAAAAAGAAAGCTTCCGCAACTGGTGGTGGCCGCTGACGAATATGGTCAAAGCCGTGGATTCAGGTGATACCAAATCTGACTGGGAGATCAACCTGGAAATGGCCAAGCGGGTCAGTGAAAGGCCGATCCCCTATAAGACGGTGAAAGATTTAATCGATGACAGGCTAAAGCCGGCCGGCATAACCTATGATGAACTG